>JBJTRB010000217.1:0-8713 GCA_046075925.1 Bacteroidota bacterium
GCAGCAGGAGAACCTTTTGAAATTCGTAAATCAAAAATTCGCGGAGAGCTGTCCGAGGGAATGATCTGCGCAGAGGATGAAATCGGATTGGGAGCATCCCACGCCGGTATACTCTTACTTCCGGACCACCTGGTCCCCGGAACTTTGGTAAGAGATCATTTCAAGGTGGAAGACGATACGGTTTTTGAAATCGGATTGACTCCGAACAGGGTCGATGCAGCATCTCACGCTGGAACGGCAAGAGACCTTGCTGCCATGCTGAATCTGCAGGCCAATGATGCCGAACGACATCACGTCCTGTTGCCATCAGTCGACTCATTCAAAGAGGGAAGCGGATCCAACACGGTTTCTGTACAAGTGGAGGATGCTTCAGGTTGTCCTCGTTATTCAGGGATTACTTTGGAAGGGGTGCAAGTAGGCCCATCTCCGGCTTGGTTGCAGAACAGGTTGAAGTCCATAGGCGTCAATCCGATCAACAATGTGGTGGATGTAACCAACTTTGTCCTGCACGAATGCGGTCAGCCGTTACATGCTTTCGATGCTGATAAGATCGACGGTGGATCGGTGGTGGTCCGTCGTGGTCGCGAAGGTGAGAAGTTCGTCACTCTCGACGGAGTTGAGCGCACATTGACCTCCCATGATCTGATGATTTGTGATGACAAGAAGCCCATGTGTATGGCCGGTGTGTTCGGCGGCATCGGTTCCGGCATAACCACTTCCACGCAGCGGGTATTCATCGAGAGTGCATATTTCGATCCCGGAACTATCCGCAAGACCAGCAAGCATCATGGTTTGAAGACCGATGCTTCTTTCCGCTACGAGCGCGGAGCGGATCCGGTAATCACGGTTTATGCGTTGAAACGCGCTGCCATGTTGCTATGCGAGGTAGCAGAAGCACGGATCGTTTCAGCTATCACGGATACCTACAATCATCCTGTTCTCCGGGTTGAAATAGAATTCGATTTCAACCGTTTCAATCGTTTCGTCGGTCATATCATTGACCCGGAAAAAACAATGATCATCCTGAAATCGCTCGGCATGGAAGTGGTTTCGGTCAAGGATGGAGTTTGCAAAGTGCTTGTGCCTTCTTCCAAGGTGGATGTGACTCGGCCGGTGGATTTGTATGAGGAGGTGCTTCGTATCTATGGATACGATGATGTTCCGTTGCCATCCAAGCTCACCTCTTCACTTCCTGATTTCATCGGCCGTGAGCAGGAAACACTTCGTAAAAGCATCGCTGATTTTCTTGCTTCGAACGGATTCAATGAACTACTCACCAACTCGTTGGTGGATGCGGGAGTGGAATCCATTGACGATGATCAGCCGGTCGGTTTGTTGAATCCGCTCAGTCAGGAGCTGGGCATGCTGAGAACGGACATGTTCACCTCGCTGCTGGAAGCTGCCAGATACAATAGCAACCGAAAGCAGGACGATCTTCGTTTGTTTGAATTCGGCAAGACGTATCGGAAATCTGCGAAAGGATTCATTGAATCTCGCAGACTGGCTTTGATCATGGTTGGTGATCGTACTCAGCGTTCGTGGAATGCAGATTCGCGTCCAGTCGATATCTATTTCATGAAAGGCTTCGTGAAACAGGTATTGCATCGTTGTGGATGCGATGTTCAATCGTTGCAACACGAAGCATGTTCATCCGAAGTCTTTGCTGCAGCATTGACTGTTTCTACTGGCAAGCATCGACTTGTCCGTTTCGGTCAGTTGCGTAAATCGCTGCTGCGAAAATTCGATTTGCCAGCGCAAACCGTCTTCGCTGATTTCGATTGGGAAGCCATAACTCAGGCTGCCACTACTCGTAGGTTGAAAGTGACAGATATTCCGAAGTTCCCTCAGGTAAGTCGCGACCTCTCCATGGTCATCGATGGTCATGTCCAGTTCGGGCAGATAGAGAGCCTGGCTTATAAAACGGAGAAGAAACTACTCAAAGATGTACAGCTTTTTGATGTCTACGAAGGCGAGAAGGTAGGGGAGGGCAAGAAGTCGTACGCGATGTCCTTCCTGTTGCAGGATGAGCAGCAAACCCTTACTGACCAGCAGATCGACAAGGTCATGACCCGCCTGATGTCCGCTTTTGAAAAAGAAGTCGGTGCGGTTATCCGGAAGGGATAGTAAATTTAACACACTGGAATTCAGTAAAATAGAATAATAGCTGCCACTAGTCGTCAGCTATTTCGAAGCTCCTTAGTACTATTGTGCTTTATTTAGAATTAGTCTAAATAAATAAAAACACTCAATTACGATGCTCAGAACAGTACTGCTGATACCGTTTACCCTGCTGGCGATCTCGGCGCAATGTGCTGAGGATTCACTTGACATCAAGATGCGCGGCCAGTTGGGCGAAGTCGTTATTTCGGATGTGATAGATCCTCTGGCTAACGTCACTGAACGTATGGATGACATCCTGCTTGCCACCAAGAAGGTCGAATTGATACGCGTGCAAGCGATGCCTGGCAATCTTGTTCAAAACAGTACCCGGCAACTTTTCTCAAGAACTCCTGGTGTAAACGTGTGGGAGAGCGAGGGCTCCGGCGCTCAGATCGGGGTAGCTGTTCGTGGCTTGAGCCCTAACCGTTCGTGGGAATTGAATGTGCGTCAGGATGGCTACGATATCGCGGCCGATCCCTTCGGCTATCCCGAGGCCTACTATTCACCGCCACTCGAAGCTGTAGATGAAATACTCTTCGTGCGGGGCGCAGCGTCCCTCCAATTCGGACCTCAGTTCGGTGGAGTCATCGATTATAAGTTAAGACAAGGCGATACCACCAAACGTATCGGTCTGACGTCCATGCAGACCATCGGTTCCTATGGTTTGTTCAATACCTATAATGCCATCGGTGGTCAATCAGGTAAATGGAATTATCGTGCATCTTATCATCATCGCAATGGTCAGGGCTGGCGGGAAAATGCTGCATATGCCATGAATCATTTCTTCAGCAGGATTTCGTTTCGGCCTACGGAACGTTTCGAGGCTGCTGTGGAGTTGACCGTTTTCCGCAATCAGCTACAACAACCAGGCGGACATACTGATTCCTCTTTCAATGTGGATCCCAGGCGTTCGTTCCGTTCCAGGAACTGGTTGGAGACACCATGGAACATCGCTGCGCTAAAATTGAACTGGAAGCCAACGGACCGATTGTCTATTTCATTGACCACTGCGTTGAACGCTGCATCACGCAACAGTGTGGGATTCACATCGGCCATCACCATTGCGGATACAGTGGACGCTAAAACAGGCGATCATGCTAATCGTCAACTGGATTCGGATAATTATCTGCTGGCTGCATCAGAGCTGCGTTCAACATATGAATATCGGTTAGCAGGCCGTTCCCACTTCTTCTGTGCAGGAGCAAGGATCTCCAAAGGGAATGTCGACCGTTATCAAAAAGGAGTGGGAAGCAACGGCTCCGATGCGGATTTTTCCCTTGCAAACTCTGATGCGCTGTTTACGAATGAAATCGGTTACAGCACGCGCAATTTCGCCCTCTTCATCGAAAATGCATTTCATCTTTCCGACGAAATGACGGTAGCTCCGGGTGTTCGTATCGAGCACCTGGTTTCGACTGCCGATGGTCGAATCGGTCTGCCTGGCATCTCTGGAACAGTGCATCCGAATGAGCGCTCCGTAAGGACATTTCTTTTAGCCGGAGTCGGCTGGCAGTGGAAAGTCGCACCTCACTTGAGTCTGCGTGCTGACGTTGCGAGTGCGTATCGACCTGTGACGTATTCGCAATTGACGCCTTCGTCTACATCAGACAGGATCGATCAGCACTTGCATGATGCATCAGGTTATACAGCCGAGGCAGGAGCGAAAGGCAAAATTGCCGATTGGCTGGACTTCGATCTGACACTGTACCATTTGTTTTATGGTGATCGCGTCGGCACCATGATGCTCCAAAACGAAGATGGAACCTTTTACCGCTACCAGACCAATCTGGGTAATTCTGTGCACGACGGTATCGAGGCCTATTTTGAAGCCTGTCCCTTCGCTTCATCAGCTTCCGAAGTTCGCAGTCTACGTTTTTTCTCAGCCGTCGGAATTACCCGTGCCAGGTATCAGGATTACAACTACACCAAAGAAGTATCGGGTCAGCTGCAAGAAATCAGCTTGACTGGGAACAGGGTGGAATATGCGCCTCAGGAAGTGATTCGTTTCGGTGCATCCTGGTCGATCCGTGATTTCTTGATCACTTTCCAGGGCAGTCATACTGGAAAAGTTTTCACGGATGCCAACAACACGGTGATACCTTCTGCAAATGGAGAATCCGGATTGTTGAAGGCGTATGATGTTTTTGATTGGTCGGCTCAATGGACTTGCAAGGAGCGTGTGACCTTCAAGGCGTCGGTCAATAATCTGTTCGATGTGCGTTATGCAACCCGACGTGCAAGCGGTTATCCTGGTCGTGGCTTGATGCCCAACGAAGCAAGGACTTTTCTGATAACAGCCGGGATAACGCTGTGAGGTAGCAAGGGATTCCCTTGTACCTCATAGCGCATCACCTTTTATCATCTGACTAATAACCGTGTAGTCAGCACGGAACCATCCAAGTCCTCGAAGCGGACCGTGTAAATGCCTTCCACCCAACCTTTGATATCGAGCTGAAGTGAATTTTCGCCCGCCTCGGTATACATTTTTCGGCTTTCCACTTCCTTGCCGAGCAAGTCGAATATGCGAAGGACGGATTCTCCACCTTTGATTGTCCGGATATCGATTCGAATAATGGATCGAGCAGGGTTTGGTGATACGGATATCTCAGATTGCTTGACATCTTCACGTTCCCTGCAAGCGGTGTTGATGGAAACGGATTTCTTGGAAGGAGAACCAGTACCGCAGGAGTTCACTCCACTAACGGCAACATCAGCAGCCGTACCACTGGTGTACCTGAAATCGACCGTTGTGCTGGTGCTGCTGGAAATAGCTGGCACTGCACCTCCCGATGCACTCCAAGCATACGTGTTGGCTCCTGTTACAGAGGATACCGAGTAAGCTACCGCTGACTGTGACTTGCATACACTGGAGCTTCCGGAAATGGTTCCAGGAACGGCAGGCTTGGCGGTGGTCGACAGACAACGTGCTGTACTTGCACCGCAACCGTTGTTGGCCGTAACGCAGACTTGCCCTCCAGTAAAGGAGCCAGAGATCTTGGTGCTGATGGATGTGCCAGAGTTGGTTTGGATCGTCATGCCTGAAGGAACTGTCCACGTGTAGGAAGTGGCACCGGCAACAGCACTGATGGAGTAGCTCGCATTTCGGACTCCGTCACCATAACACAAGCTGCTGGATGGTCCGGTGATTCCTCCGGGTTGTAGCGGTGTGGAATAAATCGCATACGATTTCGGCAGACTTCCGCACGGGTTGTTAGCAGTGACTGTAAGCGTGCCACCGGTCCAGTTGGACGAGAAACTAACCGAGCAACTGGTTCCATTCGAGTTGGCAATCGTGGCATTACCGGTAATGGACCAAGTATAACTGGTTGCTCCCGCTGCAGCACCGACAGAATAATTCACTGTTGATCCCGGACATGGATATTGCGTTCCCGTCAAAGCCCCGGATACAACAGAGAGGCCGTTGATGGACATGTATCGAATGGAGCTCGCTCCTATGCAGTTCACGGCTTTGACACTTAATTGTCCGCTGGTGAACCCTGCAGGAACACTTACTTGAATGGAGGTCGAGCCATTGCCGCTGATTATAGCTACACCTGTTCCAGTCGCAGTCCATTCATAGGAAGTGGCATTCGCAACGCGAAGGATGGAGTAGGTGTAGGTGTTCGGTCCGCAAGCATAAGCCGGTCCGCTGATCGTTCCAGGGTAAGACGGCTTGACGGTCAATACCGGTACATTCAAGCAGGTAGAAGGACTTGTTCCACAAGAGTTGGAGGCAGTTACGCATATGAATCCTCCTCCGTAATTGCTGGAGACGTTGACGGTAATGGAAGTGCCGGTCGATGTGCCAGTGATTCCAGCAGGTAGTACCCAATTGTAATGATCAGCTCCGGTTACCGGACTTACCGAATAGGTGAGCACCGTGTTGCGGCAGGCGCCAGCAGGACCACTGATGGCAGAAGGTGCAGAAAGCACACTACTGCCTGAAGCGCCGGTAACCGTAGTGGATCCTGTGACGGTACAACCATTTGCATCCGTGACAGTCACAGAGTAGGTTCCTGCGGCAAGACCGTTTATTGAAGAGGTAACTGCACCGTTACTCCAAGAATATGTTTTCGATCCTGTCCCCCCGGCTGCTGTTGCTGTTGCTGTTCCGTCGTAGGCGGCACAACTCGTAGGTGTTGAGCTCATTGAAACGGTCAGCTTGGCAGGTTCAGTGAAGGTCACCGAATCGGTGGTAGCAGTACATCCATTGTCGTCTGTGACGGTATAAGTCCAGGTACCGGCAGCTGCCGACTGAGTTCCTGTGCCGTAATATGGCTGAGTACCTCCAGTCGCTGTGACATTGACCATCGCAGTGGTGCCCCAACATAGCAATGGTTGATTCACGGATACGGAGGCGGTCAGTGTTCCCGGAGTGACCAATTGTCCTTCTGTATATCGGACAACGTAATTCGATGTGTCCTGAAGTAATCCTGGAACGGGAACGATACGGTAGTTGCCAGCTGGAGGGTTCGGACTGGTTATGACCGCATCCATCGAGTTTCGCAATTGTAATTGCGGAAGCGTCTTGAAAACAGACTCTAGCGAATCCTCGTATTTCAAATCAGCTGCTGTGAATTCGAATTCAGGAACACCATTGCAAAGCATAGTGGTGTCGTTGGCCTTGAAGTCAAGAGTGTCTGGTGTGATGGTCAGATTACCGGTGGTATACGAAACATCGAAGTTGGCGGAAACGAATGCGCCGGGAACGATTTTCCACTGACCTACCGTATTGCCTGTGACAAGATTTACGGAGTAATATTCGTCGATTTCGTCGAAGATAGGCGCTTCAACATCGGCCTGATCGATGATGACTACCAGATTTTCGTTGCTTTCATCCGAGATGGAGCTTGAGTTGACAACAGCACGTCCGTTAGCGACAGCACGACCGTTGGCAACGGCGCGACCATTCACGACAGCTCTGCCATTCGCTACAGCCCGACCGTTTACGACAGCACGGCCGTTTGCAACCGCTCTTCCGTTGATGAAGGGTGAGGGATCTTCCAGTGCTGTGGTGTCTGGGTCATCCAAATAACGGAATATGGAAACCGGGGAGATGTCGATCACTGAAACCGTGTCGTCGGTCGAGACTGTATTGTCTACCACCAATCCATTAGCGACAGCTCTTCCATTCGCGACAGCTCTACCGTTGGCAACAGCCCTGCCATTGGCGACGGCTCTTCCACTGGCTAACACGCCAAGATTTTGGATGTCGGAATTGGCGACTGCGCGACCGTTCACTACGGCTCTTCCATTCACCAATCCCAACGATTCAGAGAACTGACTTTCGTAGTCGTTGCTGATGCTGTCCCTGAAAGCCGCTCTGGCGGCAAGTGAAATATGCGAGTCGTCATACAATAAGTCATAGTCTTGAACAACGATGGGTTCGCCATATACCAAGGTGGTGTCCTTCGGCTTGATCTGTAAAGGCATCTTGGTGATTTCCATCAATCCATCCACGAAGGAATAGTTGAAATGATCCAGTCGATAAGCATCAGATGGATCAGCTGGATTGAAAATGACTGATGGCTTGATGAAATAAATACCCACATCGCTCAAGGAATTTGCGGGGCATTCGTAAACCACCGATTCAAGTCCCAGGGATGCAAGTGTATAAGGACTTGAGGCAAGTGAAGTGTCGTTGACCGTTACGTCGATAGTGAAAGTCGGCATCGATTCCCCGAAGCGCTTGGTCTTGTTTGCTGCAACGACCTTGACATTCGGTAACTGCACTGTGAAGAAGTAGAGTTTATTCGAGTAGCCGCCATCTTCTCCACTTGAAGTCGCAGGCGTGTTATAGACTTGAACGGCAGGATTTCCAGTGAATGCAGGAATCACAGCACTCAGATGGGTCGGGTCGATATACGTAGTTGGAACGGGTGTTTCACGTAACGTAACTACCGAACTTCCATTGAAATATTTTCCCGTCAAAATGATGTTAACGGACTGGCTTCCCGGAGTAATTGCACTATTCTGCTGTGCGATACTACTGGCCACAGGAGCTGATACGGCAAAAGTCCTGATTGCATTATCGCCCTGGATAAGACCGGCACCACTGGCATAATCAAATCCGGGTGTTTCCATGTCCAGTGCCGTGCTCTTCAAAATACTCTTGATGCTGTCAGGAGTCAGCAAAGAGTTCTGGAATTTTGCATGCGCACTTTGGATGAGTGCAGCTACAGCTGCTGCGTGAGGAGCTGCAGCAGAAGTTCCGAAGAAGTTGGGGTTGCCATCGTTATCGATATCCTTGGATCCGAATGCGACAGTCGTATTCACACCGCTTGGAGCTGTGAAATCTGGCTTGTTCCTGATCGTACCATCCACCATCACACCTCCCCTGGAAGAGTAGTTGGCGATGGTGGGCGTGTTACCGAATACAGGTGAATTGGAGTAGAGTAGCGCTCCAACGGTCATTGCTCCTTCTGAGTTGGCCTGACCTACGATGGTTCCTCCGCCCGTAGCATATTCGTTGATGCTCATGTTGCCGCGGAAGACCACATATTTCAGCCGGATGGGAACTGGATTGTTCGACCAAGTGCGAACTATCATAACC
>JBJTRB010000218.1:0-6201 GCA_046075925.1 Bacteroidota bacterium
GAACAACGGGAATAGGATCGCGCGAAGGGTCGATACCGATACTCAGGCATTTGGCATGTATGGTAGGGAAATGCTCCCTGAATGATTCACCATCCAAGTGCGTGCAATCCAACAAGACGAACTCTTCGCCTCGCACTTTCATTTCATGATCGATTGCCCGTGCAACGATATCGCGTGGAGCCAGGCAGCCACGGCTGTCATACCGCTCCATGAAACCATTCCCATCCTGCGTTCTGAGCATACCACCGAAACCGCGCACCGCCTCCGATACAAGGAACGACGGTGAATCGCCGGGATGATACAATGCCGTAGGATGGAATTGTACGAATTCCATGTCCCTGACGAATCCTTTTGCACGATACACCATGGCGATACCGTCTCCGGTTGCGATGATCGGATTGGTGGTCGACTTGTACACTTGACCTACTCCGCCGGTAGCGACCAGTGTTTTACGCGCCAGCACGGTCTCGACAGCTCCCGTCAAGGTATTCAACACATAGGCTCCATAGCATTCGATTCCCGGCATGCTTCGGCGCACCTCTTGTCCAAGATGATGCTGCGTGATCAGATCGAGCGCAAAGTAGTGTGTGAAGACCTTGATACGCGGGTGATGCTGGACCGCTTCCAGTAAAGCGCGTTCGATCTCGTTTCCTGTGCTGTCTTTGTAATGGAAGACCCGATGAGCCGAATGTCCTCCTTCCATGGCTAAATCGTATTCGCCAGTCGCATCCTTATCGAACCGCGTACCGATTGAAATGATTTCCCGGATACGATCGGCACCTTCAGTCACTACCATACGGACTACACCCTCATCGCATAAGCCTGCTCCGGCAACCAGCGTATCGTGGATATGGCTTTCGAACGAATCCGGTCCGTGCAGTACACCGGCAATGCCACCCTGAGCGTATTTGGTATTGGATTCTTCGGCCGTGGCCTTGGTGATGATGGTCACCGTACCCTTTTCAGCGACCTTAAGTGCGAAGGAGATACCTGCGATACCGGAGCCAATTACCAGAAAATCCGTTTCTAAACGCATGAATGGTGCGGTTTCGAACAAAGGTAGCCAAACACCGCCGACTGTATAACCAGATCGATCCTCCATTGTTACTATCTTTGTGATGAGTATGATGAAAAAAGTGATCACTGTCTACACGGAGTCCACTCCGAATCCGGCTTCGATGAAATTCGTAGCCAACTGCTATCTATTGGAATCAGGCAGTGTGGAATTCACTGATCGGAATCAGGCAACGAACTGCCCACTCGCTTCCAGGTTATTCGAATTCAGCGGAATCAGCAGCGTGTTCATCGCATCCAACTTCATCACGCTCACAAAAAACTCCGCAGTGGATTGGTTCGATCTGAACGGAATCCTGCGTGAATTCATTAAGAACTACCTGGAGTCCGATCAGCCGGTATTCATCGGGCCTGCTGAACAAGTGGCGGACTCTTCCATTGCACGCACCGCCACGATGAACGCTATCGAAACACGGATCATCGAAACACTCGAAGAATATGTACGCCCTGCCGTCGAGCAGGACGGAGGTGCTATCCATTTTAAATCGTTCGAGGATGGCAAGGTCACCGTGGTGCTCAAAGGTTCCTGCAGTGGTTGCCCCTCCTCAAGTGTCACCTTGAAAACAGGTATCGAAACCCTTTTGAAGAACCTTATCCCCGAGGTACAAGAAGTGGTAGCAGAAGCCGTCTGATGAACTACAATAAAGGCATCATACTGATTGTAACTGCTGGTATCCTACTACTATCAAGTTGCAGTAAGGATGAACATACGCCTTCCCTTCCGCCTGCGGTAGCGGGTTATGACACACTCTACCCACTCTCCTATTTTCCCTGCTGGCCCGGATCCTGGTGGCTCTATGTCGATTCGAATGGCGATTCCACCATCACCCGATCGGATACTGCTTGGCACCTGGACAGCTACGTTGAAGGAGGTGCTGCTTATTACTCTGATACTTTTTATGTTCCCTTTTATGAAGGGACACCCATCTGGGAATATGAAGCACACACCGGACCGATTTCCAATTCAGGGTCTTATCCGTTGACGCGTATCCTGAGCGACTCATTGCCCGTGGGGAGTTCCTGGCTGGTCCATTTTTGGGCAGGAACCGGAGTGAGCAGAAGGATAATCGCCATCGATACGACCTTGCAATGGGGAACTTCGGTTTTCTACCCTACCATCGGTGTGGAAGAATACTACTCGACCGGCCCCCAAGGGGAACCGACGATTGCAAAGAGGTATTACACGGCTGGAATTGGATTGGTAAGAGAAGACCTTTACAATTGGGTCGACACAACGGTGAATACCCGCTGGCTGAATGATTTTTTCATCAACCGATGATCACCCGGGTGCGGTATACCTGACCGCTACTACCTATCACTTCCAGTACATACAGAGAAGAAGGTATTCCATCACAACGTATGGACACCGAAGCTTCCGGGAATTCGCCTTGTGCCATGACCAACCCTGAAAGGGAAATCAATCGCCAGCGCCCTTTTACGGGACCACGAAATGAAACATGCAATTCTCCTGTGGCAGGTTGAGGGTTGACCGCTATCGGCATCACCGTGTTTTCAGTGGCCAGGGTGGAAGCAGGAACAATGAAAGGAGACAAATCGAACCGACGCAACGTAGGAGCGACATTCAGGATCGATTGCTGAAAGCGTTCATTGCTGAGATATCCTTTGTGTCCCTCGCTGAAAGTGATGGCCTCCGTTTGGCCGTACGTGATGGCTGATCCGAGTGAAAAATATCTTTTGTTTCCTGAATAAACCTCGCTGCCCGAATAGTCGAAAAGCAACCAAACGAAACAAGGAGCGGGAAACACCTTGTCGTAGCCGATGAGTGCGATTGCCCCATCCGATGCAAGCGTCGCACCCGTAATCAGTCCATTGGCATCGATGGAATCGCGCAACTGAGCGATGTGGGTTCCAGGAGTGGCAGGAAGCACATAATGTCTTGCGCGTGAAAAGACCCAGTCCTTCGAGAAAAGATGGATCGTATCGTTTATCACCACGAACGCCTCGGCATCGAACCGGGTATTGTTATAGGCTGCCGTGAAATCGGTCTGGTCGGAATAACTGAAACATATCGTATCGACCGTCGCAACCTGGTTAGGAGTTGTATCCAGTGCAGCGCGTGGAATTCGGAAGAATCGAAGGTCGGTGCGATTACCGTTATTGTTGCCGATATCACCGATGTAGACAAAATCAGAGTCGAGCGAAACGTCCTCCCAATCGGTATTGTTGGAAAAAGGAATCGTAACCGTCTGACTGATCGCGCCAGTCAGCGTGTCAATCCGATACAGTTCCTCATACGTATCGTCGACATGCGTCCATAAAACACCTTGCGAATAGACAAGTCCGGAGTTCTCATCGAGTGCCGGCGTTTGCAACAAGGCGACTTGTGATGCCGACAAAGTAGTTGCCGGATAAATACACGAACCGTCGTTGAACAAAGCAGACGGATTGTAATTGGTCGCCTGAAGGTCCGTACACCCGTACTGCGCATGTGCTTGAGCAAGCGAGACCAGAAAGGTCAGCGTCAGTAAGAGGTGCTTCATGACTCAACGGAACATCATTGTCCTAAGATCCAGGAGAACATCAGCGGGGCGACGATCGACGCATCGCTCTCCACGATGAATTTGGGAGTATCGATACCCAGTTTTCCCCAGGTGATTTTTTCATTGGGCACTGCACCTGAATAGGAACCGAAACTGGTGGTCGAATCGCTGATCTGACAAAAGTAAGACCAGAAAGGGACATCATGCCACTCAAGGTCCTGATACATCATCGGCACCACGCAGATCGGAAAATCACCGGCGATACCGCCACCTATCTGGAAGAAACCGACTCCTTTGCCTTCGGAATTTTTCCTGTACCAGTCAGCCAGCCAGACCATGTATTCGATGCCGCTCTTCATGGTAGTGGCCTTCAATTGATTCTTGATTACGTACGATGCGAAAATGTTACCCATGGTGGAATCTTCCCAACCGGGAACAACGATAGGCAGATTCTTCTCGGCCGCAGCCAACATCCACGAATTCTTCGGATCGATTTCATAATACTGCTGCAGCTCGCCGCTCAGCAGGATCTTATACATGTACTCGTGGGGAAAGTAGCGCTCGCCTTTGTCTTCTGCGCCTTTCCATACTCCGTGAATGTGTTTCTGCAAACGACGGAAAGCCTCCTCTTCGGGAATGCAGGTGTCGGTGACACGGTTGTAATGGTTTTCCAACAAATCCCATTCGTCCTGAGGAGTCAGGTCGCGATAGTTCGGAACCCGCTTGTAGGATTTATGCGCAACCAGGTTCATGATGTCTTCCTCGAGGTTTGCACCCGTACAAGAAATGATCGCCACCTTGTCCTGCCGGATCATTTCTGCAAGTGAAATACCTAACTCTGCGGTACTCATGGCTCCTGCCAAAGTGATCATCATCTTTCCGCCATCAGCGAGATGTTGTTCATACGCCTTGGCAGCATCCATCATGGCAGCTGCATTGAAATGGAGATAGTTCTTCTCCATGAATCGGGAAATAGGTCCTCTTTGCATGATCTACAGGATTGGTAATTGGATTTAAGGGATGCGAAAATATAAATTAAGCCTGACCCGTAACTTACGGATTCATCTTCTCCAACAACTCGATATAGGTCGGATAGTGATCGCTGTAACCGCCCATGTAGTTGTCAAAATCAAACGTGCGCTTGGGATAGCCTTTGTAACGACCGGTGGTTTGGTCCATCCATGGCTTGTGGAAAATGTTCGCCTGGTGAAAAAAGAAACCGGACTGGTCTTTCTGCAGAAAAGCACCTGACAATAGGATCTGGTCGAACAGGTTCCAGCTGTCATTGTAAGCCAACGTCCCGATGCCCTGTTTATAATATTGCATCCACGGATTATACATACCGCTGCGACCTACTTTATCCACATCACCTTTGGCACCTATCACTCTGGCGACCGAAGGGCTGACCGGATCATCGTTGAGATCGCCCATCAGAATAATTTTCGAGTCGGGATCGATGGCGAATAACGAGTCCATCTTGTGCTTGCATATGGATGCCGCGAGTGCACGTCCGGGTGCGCTGGCTTCCTCTCCGCCGCGGCGAGAGGGCCAGTGGTTGACGAAAAAGTGGACGTTTTCTCCGGCATAATCGCCCTTGACGTATAACACGTCCCGCGTACGCCTGTCCGTTCCATCGCTGTTCTTCAACGGTACCCGAATCGGCTCACTGAAAGTGGGTGTGAAATATTTCGGGTTGTAAAGCAGTGCGACATCGACACCGCGGTCATCGGGAGAATCGTAATGCACGATCTTGAGTCCGCGGCTGCGTAATTTGGAATTGGCGACCAAGTCCGTTAATACTTGTTCGTTCTCGATTTCAGCACAGCCGAGCACCGACCAGCCATCCGGAGAACGATCGGTACCGATTTGAGACAAGACCTCGGAAAGTCTGCCGAGCTTATCCTTATAAACATCTCCTGAATACCGCTTGGTACCGGTGGGAAGGAATTCCTCGTCGCTTTTCAGTGGATCGTCCACCGTATCGTACAGGTTCTCCAGATTATAAAAAGCTATGATTCCGACCTTGTAGGTCGATTTTTGAGCCTGAGTGACCAGGGCTGCAAAAATCAAAAATGCTGTGAGGAGGTTTCTCATTCAGGATGTCCGGGAAGTGGTAAACGGACCGCAAACTTAGAAAATTCCCAGGCCCTGGTCACGCGAATGGACTGCATCCTCCAAAAAGGTCGAATTTTCATCTTTTAACGACTTTGATTGGTCGTTTTGATCCGGAAGAGTACCTATTTTTAACTTAGATTTGCGACCCTTCCAATAGATAGTCAATCAAACATCATGATCAGTAAGTCTTTTTTACTGGCAGCATTGCTGTCGATATTTTCCACAACCGCATTCGCTCAAAACAGTTTGCTCGGCGGAGTCATTTTTGACGATGCAGGTGTTCCAGTCGGCGGAGCCACTGTGACCATTACGCAAAGTGGCGTAAGTGCAACAACGGATTCGACAGGCGCATTTCGTTTCGAAAATGTAGCTGCCGGCGATTACGATATCAGTGTCAGTCGCAAAGACTTTCCTGCTTACTCCGAAAAAATCCATCATGAGGGCCAGGACCAAAGCCTGCGCGTAGTGGTACCCGGTGTGAGTACGGATAATCCGAACGTATCTGCCGACA
>JBJTRB010000219.1:0-2606 GCA_046075925.1 Bacteroidota bacterium
TTCATCACCGTCTCACCAAGCGTGAGCTACAACGAGCGCTGGTACTTCAAAACCACTGAATACAGCTGGGACAACGAGAACAGGACCGTTGACACTTTGACGAATGAAGGATTCAAAGCCGAAAGGGATTACTCTGTTTCCGTGGGAATGCTGACGCGTATCTACGGGATGTTCCAATACAGGAAAGGGCCAGTTGCGGCGATCAGGCATGTAATGACTCCTTCCATTGCCTTTTCTTACCGCCCAGATTTCAGCGAAGCCAGATTCGGAGATACGAACTGGAAGCGAGTCATGCGGAAAGTCATGGCATGAAAAAGGCCGCCTGATGAGGCGGCCTGGTAAATGAAAGTCTTGGTTATTACTGAACGATGAAGCGTCCGCCTGCAGGGCGGATGTCATCGGCGTAGAGGTAATAGAAATAGATGCCTGCTGCCAGATCAGCGCGGTCGATAGGGAATTCATAGGTCAGGTTGCTGGCAGACTGATCGGCAGGAATTTCGGCAAGCGTGCGACCCTGTTGATCGATGATGTGCAACGATGCATTGCGCAGGTACTGTCGGCTGGTAAAGCGAACAGTGGCTGACTGGATCACAGGGTTGGGGTAAATCAAATAATCGATCACGACATTCTCGGGCTCGTCGATTCCGATGGTGAGATCGGTTGTGCGTGCTACACGCAATGCAGTAGTGGAGTTCAATCCTGTGGAGGTGAAGTCGCCTCCGCAAGCAAAGTAAGAACTGCCGCGAGTAATACAATAAACAGCATTGGCAGGGAAACCGTTGTCAATACCAGACAAACGGAAATTAGGGTGGTATTTGAATACGCGGTTGATAGTGACAGAATATCCATTGTTTGAGCCGAAGTCACCTACGCCGTACAGATAAGTACCGTCGGATATCAGGTCATAAACAATCTTGTTAGGTTCTAAAGGATTGGGTAATACTGAAAAACTGGAGCCGTCATAGGCAACCACTCCATAATTTGACAAGTATTGTAGTTTTCCGCCAACGTATAATTTGTTGTTGTAGGTAGCCAATGCGTATGCAGGATATTGGAAAGCTCCTAAAGAACTTGGTGCTACGCTTGTAAGCGTTGAGCCATCCAATTTTGATAGGCAGGTCAGGTTTGGATTGGAAGATACGGCAACGTAATAGGTGCCATTGTACAGACAAATATCATTGACGACACCCTGAGTCAAGGATGTCTTTTGAGTCCAAGTATTTGAAGAGACGTTCAGTGAAGCGATCTTTCCGGAGAAAGTGCCACCAGCCCACAGGTAGGTTCCATCCGAATAGAGACATTTTATTTCGCCAACCAGTGTTGTTCCGACTGCTGACCAACTATCCGTAGCTGAGTTGTAAACGGCAACGTTAGTGACGGCGGTTCCGCCACCGGTAGAGGAGAAAACACCTGCAGCATATAATTTTCCGCCATGAACAACCAGAGCATTGACTTTGTCAGATGAAGCTGTTCCCAAGCCGCTACCCAGCGAAACCCAGCTGCTGCCATTGAATTTGGCCACGCGATTCGGAGTGGTGAAATCCCCGCCGGCAATGAGTTGTCCGTTATAGGTGGTGAGTGCTCTGACTGTGCCGCCAAGTCCACTGGCACCGACCTGCGTCCATGCTGAGGCACTTAAAGAAATCAGAGAATAAATGAATGATAATAGTAACAGTTTTCTCATGGTCTATTTTTGGTTGTATGCGGGTGCTAAAGTAGCTATTTATCCGTTCATTTTCGGTAGATGAAGTTCAAGGCACTGCACGTGTTCAAGTCGGACGATAAGCGAAAAAACCGTTCCGATTTTCCGTCAAAAAACTGGATTGCAGCGGTATTCGGAGGCGTTTTCCCAAGGTTATTCGCAAAGAGCACCAGGTAATTATTCGTATTCTCGTTAAAAGTAAGCTTGACCGGCTTTTTGGATTTGGTGACGCCGTAATGGTCAAGGATCCATTCGTCGTTGAAGTACAGCGACATAGTGTCCCCATCGATGTAGGAGTTGTCAAATACGTAGATCGTCACTTCAGCAGCATTCAATTCTATTGTTCCGGCTTGCCTGACTTCCCGTCCGCCGATCAGGGACGGTTTGTTGCCTGCTTCCATTTTTACAACGGGCACGGAATCGTTCAGTGTCGTCGGGTTAACGGCTGCGGGTATCGTTGCGACTGTCGTGTCCTTTCGTGTAGTCGTGGTGTCGTTAATCGGTACATCGATAGCTACCTCGGCTGAGGAGTCTTTGGTGGAGGTTACAGAGTCGCTGGGTAGATCGTGAGTCGTATTTTGAGATAGCGGGATATCCTTGATGGTAGCGGAGCGCCACATGCGAATCGTGCCGTCTTTACTTCCGGTGAAGATGTAGGCATCCGAAGCGCCATAGACGGCGGAAACAACGGTCGATTTATGTCCGAACAATTCCTGGATCACCTCTTTCTTGGCAGGCTCCCAAATCCTTGCCCAATTCCCGACGTTACCGGATAACATCCTGGTGCCGTCGCTATTGAAAGCGAACGGTCCGGGCGTGCCGGCTTTCATCCACAAATAAGCGGGTGTCACCACTTGTCCTGCTTCGAACTTCCAGAAGGAGAGTGTTCCATCGAAAGCCCAGG
>JBJTRB010000220.1:0-2172 GCA_046075925.1 Bacteroidota bacterium
CACACCTTCAGGGCATCCTTGTTTTCGACATAGACTTCGAAACCGCCAGCTCCCGTATAACCGGTTGCAGAGACCAGCACATTGTCGCATCCGGCAAAACGACCCTTAGCGAAGGTGTAATACTCCATGTTGAGCAGGTCCATGTCGGTCAGAGGCTGTAAAATTTCAGCAGCTTTGGGCCCCTGCACTGCGAAGAGAGAAGTCTTATCGGATATGTCGTGCATCTCCACTCCATTCGAATTCCTGTCCATGAACCAATTCCAATCCTTTTCGACATTGGAAGCATTGACGACCAGCATGTACGCCTTCTCATCGATCCGATACACCAGGAGATCGTCCACGATACCGCCGAGTTCGTTGGGAATGCAAGAGTATTGCACTTTACCATCGGACAATTTGGAGACATCGTTGCTGGTAAGTCGCTGGATGAGCTCGAATGCATGATCGCCTTTGAGTATGAACTCGCCCATGTGAGAAACATCGAATACGCCGACACCATTTCGGACTGTTTCATGTTCGCTGTTGATGCCTTCATAGGACACAGGCATGAGATATCCGGCGAATGGAACCATTTTGGCGCCAAGCGATACGTGAACATCGCCGAGTGCGATGTGCTTCAATTCATTTGCGACTTCCATGTAAGTAAGATTTGGCTGTAAAAGTAGGAAGAATCAAGGCTTGAGCGTCGATTGCAATACAGAAAGATAACGACCGGCTTGTGAATTCACCGAATAATACTGCTCCACTTTCGGGCGACAATGCACAGCCAGTGACTTCAAAAACGCACGATCTTCGGACAATCGACGCAAGCCTTGCAGCCAATCCTCATCGGTCGTGCAATGCAGTCCGTTGATTCCATGGTCGACGATTTCTGCATTCACACCCACTGGAGACACCAAGGCAGGAATTCCGAGTGACATGTATTGCAGGGCTTTGAATCCGCATTTCCCGCGCGTCCACTGGTTGTCAGGAAGCGGCATGATACCCACATCGAATTTCATGAGTTGTTCGATTTCATCTTCCTTGGTCCAAGGAACAAAAACGACGCCTGACAAGTCCAATCCAGGATCTTCATCGCATACCACTCGCAATTCGAAATCGACTTCTTGGCGAAGACGCTTCAGGACAGGCAGCAAAGGAAGCAGCAAAGGCAAAGTGGAGTGCGAACCTGTCCATCCCACCACCAATCTTGCATTTTCATGTTTTACAACCGCATTGTGCAATCCTACCGTATCGATTGTGGTTGGAATGACGAACACATTTTGATTGTGGAGCCTGGCATATGCGGCAAGGTACTCGTTGCCTACGATCACAGCATGCGACCACTTACAAATGGTCGCAGTCTTGCTGAACGATTTCATCTTACTGGCAAGTGCACTATTGGAGCGCGAGGTGTTGGGAAGCCAGATGGCGTCATCGAAATCGAATAGCATCGGTATCCGGAAAAGTCGTGCGACCACCCATTCTATCCATGGTGGACCGAATGGACTTGCCTCGCGGTGCACGAAGACCATATCGTACCTGTAGAGTGAAATCAGATCAGACAAACGACGAAGGTATCCTCTAATCAACCCTACAACTTTACCAGGGAAATTTCCCTTACGATACAGGATCCTCCAAGCTGACAAATCCAAAAAAGAAGAGATGGTGATGTCGAAACCCGATTTCGTGAGAAAGGGCAAATACTGCTCGAAGCGGAAACGCTGACTAGGGGCTTGCCCAATCGGATAAGGGACTAAAAAGAGGATTCGTTTCGTGCCTGACACGTTTCAAAGATAATCCAAGCGCCTCAATTCCAAACGAAAGGATTACCTTTGAGTCGATCATGTACCGCCTTCTTTCAGAGCGAAATACCCCTCGATGGATCATCTTCGGAATCGACGTGACCACGTGCGTCCTTTCCTTGGCCTTGGCCTATCTCCTTCGGTTCAATTTCAGTATCCCGGATTATGAATTCCCTCAGGCTCGACTTGCGTTCATTACCATCATTTCGGCCAGGATCGGCTCGTTCCTGGTGATACGAACCTATCAAGGCATCATCCGTTACACCGGATCCAGGGATGCTTACCGTATTTTTTTCACCACGCTCTCCGGATCGGCTGCGGTGGCCATCGGCAACCTTAGCTACTACCAGATTACCAGCACCTACCTGGCTCCATTTTCCATCCTCAT
>JBJTRB010000221.1:0-4082 GCA_046075925.1 Bacteroidota bacterium
CTTACGCTGACCCGGTTTCGTTTTCAGCAGGAACCAGACTCCCAAAGTGAAAATACCGAAGACAATGTCTTTGATCAGGTCCCAATTGATTCTGAATCGTGCCATGAGTTGATTGAAAATAAGTGTTGAACGAAGGTACTATTCCTGAGGGGTGCCCCGTGGTTAATGTGTTGTTAAATAGTGAACATCAAAGTTGTAAAAAGTCATCCATGGTGAACACCCCTTTCCTGCCCACCAGCCAATGGGCAGCGGCGAGTGCACCGGAGGCGAAACCATCGCGATTGAAAGCGGTGTGAACGATTTCAATCTTATCCTGAGCGGACGCATAACACACCTTGTGTGTGCCCGGAACGTCATCTGTACGATCATAAAAAACGGGAAGGATGGAGGAGTCGGAGGGAAGCTGGCTACCAACAGGAAATGCCTTCCAACTTTTCAAATTTTCGGAAGCGGAAAGCAACTGACCTGCCAGACTCAGTGCCGTTCCACTGGGCGCATCCAACTTGTGTACGTGATGGATTTCTTCGATACGGACATCGGAGTAGGCCGCATGTCGGCTCATGAGCAGCGCCAGTTTCTTGTTCAATGCGAAAAACAGTTGAACGCCTATGCTGAAATTCGACGCCCACAACAGCGCACCTTCTGATCGGATGCATGCAGCTTCCACTTCCGGCAGACGGTCGAGCCAGCCTGTCGTTCCAACTACCACTGGTACCTTGGCTTCAAAACAACGCAGGATGTTGTGCACTGCCCGGTCGGGCCGACTGAATTCGATGGCCACATCGCAGTTTTTCAGTTGGCCGTAATCGAACGTTGCCTGGTTGCTGCTGTTCAAGCGGACTACCACGTCATCGCCCTCACGCAGGGCGATTGCTTCGATGGCTTTGCCCATCTTACCATATCCGAGAAGCGCGATTCGCATGTCGTAGATTGAGAGTCATCTTCAGTCCGGCTGAAAATCCGTATTGGTCAACGCCCACAATGCCGGGCGATAGTTTCATGGTGAGTTGGTCGGAGACATCGAACCCCTTCAATTGAGCGTCCACATATGCATCCACGATGTTGAGGATATACAGACCGGCTCCAAGGATATAACACAAGTCACGGTTTCGCCGGTAATAATCTTTCCGCACTCTAAGATCGTCCAAGGTCAGATTGGGGTAATCGTCTTGCGTGTTCGGATCGCCGTCCGCCCGGTCGACATAGGCCGTCTTGTATTCGTTGTAATACGTCGTATTCTCCTTGGCAAGATAGATCAGCGTCCCGGCACCCGCTAACAGGATGGGGACTTTCCAATACTTATGGTTATACACTTGCCCGGCACCCGGAAGGAGGGCTGAATACAAAGCGGCTCTGTTCGCTCTGGATCGGGAAGCAGCGGTCAGCGAGTCCGGTTTGGTCGATTGTCCGACTGTAACATTGCTAAGAAAGAGTGTGAACGTCACAACCAAGAAAAAGGAAATCCGACAGAAGGTCGGGAATGCCCGGTAGCGGAAGTTCGAAGAGGAACGGCTCATGGAGCAGGCCTCAGTAATTCATCAACTCAAGAATCCGGTTGAGGTCCTGATCGTCGTGAAAAGGAATGGTGATTTTCCCTGTTCCGTCTTTTCCACGTTGCAACTGGACCTGCGCACCGAAATGGCTTGAGAGCACGTTTCTGATCTTGTTGTATTCGAATGGCAGCTGAGCTGAAGAGGAAGTGCCGGACTTGTCCGTTGGCTTTTTACCTGTCGGCTTGCGCACGAGCGATTCCACGTCTCGTACCGTCAACTGCCGGTCGATGATTTCCTTGAAGAGCAGAAGTTGTCTTGAAATATCTTCGATACCAGCCAGTGCGCGTGCATGTCCCATGGTGATACGGCCATCGCGTAATGCCAACTGGACTTCCGGTGGAAGTTTGAGCAGTCGGATGAAATTGGAAATGGTCGTCCGGTCTTTGCCCACGCGTTCGCTCAGCGCTTCCTGCGTCAGGTTGCATTCCTCGATCAGCCGTTTGTAACTGATGCCCACATCGATCGGGTTGAGGTCCTGCCGCTGGATGTTCTCGACCAACGCCATTTCCAGCATGGCTTGGTCGTTTGCGATACGGATGTAAGCCGGGATGGTGGTGGTGCCGGCAAGTTTGCTGGCTCGGAAGCGGCGCTCACCGGAAATGATCTGGTACTTGTCGTAGCCCAGCTTACGCACGGTGATCGGCTGTATGATGCCTTGTTCGCGGATGGACTGAGCTAACTGCTGTAGTTCATCCTTTGGGAACTCGGTACGCGGCTGGAAAGGGTTCGGCTCGATCTGATCCAACGGCAACAAAGCGACACCGCCGACCACTCCGGCATTTGCAGTGGATGCATTAGCGCCTTTGGAGGTGACGTCCGTTTCGGAATTTTCAAGCAATGCGCTCAGGCCACGGCCGAGTGCACTGCGTTTCTGATTACTGCTCATCGATCACCGAAATTTTCTTCTCCGACTCGCGGATCTTGGTCATGTCGTTCTTCTGAAGAATCTCCCTTGCCAGGTTCAGGTAATTGACAGAACCTTTGCTGGAAGCATCGTGCATGATGATGGTATGGCCGAAGGAAGGAGCTTCGCTTAATTTGGTGTTGCGCTGGATGATGGTGTCGAACACCATCTGCTGGAAATGGGTTTTCACTTCTTCTACCACCTGATTGGCCAGACGCAGGCGCTGATCGTACATGGTGAGCAGAATGCCTTCGATTTCCAGTTCAGGATTCAGGCGGCTTTGGACGATCTTGATCGTATTGAGCAGTTTGCCCAGACCTTCCAGTGCGAAATACTCACATTGTACGGGAATGATGACTGAATCAGCGGCAACAAGGGCGTTGATCGTGATAAGACCCAAAGATGGGGAGCAATCGATGATGATGAAATCGTACTCCTGCTTCAAGCGGGCAAGTGCATCTTTCATCTTTTTCTCCCGATTGGGAAGATTGATCATTTCAATCTCGGCTCCCACCAGGTCGATGTGCGAAGGGATGAGGAAAAGGTTCGGCGTAGTGGTCTTCAGGATGATCTCCTTAGGGTCCACTTCGTTGATGATGCATTCGTAAATGCTCGTCTTGACGGTACGCGGATCGAAGCCGACACCGGAGGTGGCATTGGCCTGAGGATCGCTGTCGATGATCAAGGTCTTGTATTCGAGAACGGCGAGACTGGCAGCCAGGTTCATGGCAGTGGTGGTCTTTCCTACGCCGCCTTTTTGATTCGCAATCGCTATGATTTTTCCCATGATATTGTTTGGTGGGTGTTGATTCCGTTTAAGGTCGGATTAATTTATTTCTTTGGTTTCACCGATGTCCAGCAGATGAAGTTTTCTGCCGACTGCATCGAATTTACGAAGTGCTTCCGAATGGTCGATCCGGATCATTTCCATCGTGTCATAATGCATACCGACCACTTGCTTGCACTTGACGAACTCCGAGGCGATGACGGCATTGTCGATGCCCATGGTGAAGTTGTTGCCAAGTGGAAGGAAAGCCACATCGATTTTCTTGTAGTCCCCGATCAGTTTCATGTCGTAATGAAGAGCCGTGTCGCCGGCATAGTAGAGACTGCCGGATTCGGTTTCTACCAGAAAACCCATGGGATTTCCGGCATAGGTGCCGTCGGGCAGACTACTCGAATGTACGGCATTCACGCACTTGACCTTGCCGAAGTCGAAAATCCAGTGGCCGCCGATATTCATGGGATGCACCTTCTTTATTCCGTGATGTTGTAGCCAAGTGACAATTTCAAAGGTCGTTATGACGGTGGCGCCCGTCTGCTTGGCAAGCAGCACCAAATCTCCGGTATGATCAGCATGCCCGTGCGATACCAGGATGTAGTCGGCTGTTATTGCAGCTACATCGATGGAGGACGCCAGCGGGTTTCCAGTGATGAACGGATCGAACAGCAGTTTTTTGCCGCCGATCTCCACCAGGAAACAGGAATGACCGAAGTAGGTGATATTCATGATAATTGACCCGCAAAGATAGCCTAAACGCGGGGTAGAGGGTTTAGAAAGTTACAAACAAAGTCCTTTTTATGAGGGCATTATGTCGCTTGATAGTAACAACTACTTGTTGAAG
>JBJTRB010000222.1:0-2662 GCA_046075925.1 Bacteroidota bacterium
TAGGCATTGCCTCCGTTCGCCGATTGAAGGATACGTCCTGCAGCGAAACTATCCGCCACAACCGGAGTTCGGGATTCCCAAAGGATGGTAGTCGACTTCATCGCAGGTGCAGGCTGTTGGTTAACGGAAGACATCCCGGCAAGTGAGCATGTTGGAACAGGCGGTGCCGAAGATTGTAATCGAAATATCCTGCTATTGCAGCAGGTATATTCTCCTTGCTAACCGGAACCATCAACTGGAAGCTACTGAAACGATTCAGCAGATTGAAATAGCGGCGACCGGTAATTGGGCGGAGCAAGGAGAAGCGTCGGACGTGAGATACGATCTCTAATCGGTCACCCGACTGAATGTTCAGATTCCGTGCGATAGCGTATACTTTATTTTCCGGCAGATAAAACGGCCTTCGGCTGAATTGATCCTTCATGAAATGAGGAAACCATTCGTACAATTCTTCGAACCAGCGGACGAACTCTTTCAACGGCGGACTTTTACTGAGGAACCATTGCTGCCTTAATGCCATCAGCTCATCGGTGAGGCGTCGCACTTGCAGATCGCCATCCGAGAGATGCAACAGATCGATGGCCGCTCCCTTTGCATTCAACAGCAGACTCCTGACACGTAATTGTCGGTAGGCTTTCTGCATTTTCATACTTAGAAAGAAGCGCAGCAGGTATTCCAGAGCTACCTGATCGCGTACCTCACCGTCAGGTTCTGGAAAATTCGCTCCATACAATAGATCGGAACCGTGCAGCAGCTTATAGGGTTTGAAGAAGGTGTATCGTTGTCCTTCCAACAACAAGGATTTGCAGGTTCCATAAGCAGCGTGCACGAAAAGGTTGCGCTGAAAAGGCGACATCCCCGAACGCAGCTCTTCCTTCCATACAGTTGCATCCTCGAATACGACAACAAGATCGATATCGGAAATTCCCGGTGCGCCTACCGAACCGATCGAATAGACTGCGACCAATCCGTCTATCTGCTTGATCCGATCCACAGCTGACTGGACAGCCTCCGCATACAATGACGCAGCTGCAGGTTTAGGCAGGTCGGAGAAATGGTATTTATACATCTGAAATGGGCAAAACCCACGAAAACGCTGGGCGTTGTACGCAAAAAAGACGTTGGTCGTTTCAATCGGACGGATTACCAGAGGCGGGCTTCGGCTCCAATCTTTCCTTCATACGATGGATGAGGGTCATCACCCTTAAGAAGAACTCCGGTGCGAGTCGTCGGGCGACTTTAGCGGGAATAGGCAATGGTATCCGTTTACGTAGTTCCCAGCTCCAGGCGGATGTAGAAAGCAGCACTGGACGAAGTACGGCAGGAGGCCGATACTCCCATTGCTGACGGATGGAGGTCAGCTCCTCGACAACGGACCAATCCTCGGGAGAAAAATCAACCGAGACAGACGAGAAACTATCCTTTTTAGAACAACCTTTTCGATCTCTGGCCTGCTGATAGAGGACCGGCAGCATCATGCACTCGCTAAGAAAAGATTTTGCTGCGTAGGCGGTTTGCGGTCGATATCCCTCTGAAAGTCGCAAAGTCATGCGTGACATCGTACGAAATGCCTCTGTACGGTAAACGAATCCGTCAACGACAGGCTGGGTCACACCCAATGCTTCGGCGCCTAATAAAACACGCGCATCCGCAAGAGCACTGAAGGGAAGAACATTTTCAGGATAAGCAGACAGATCACGAGCGGTCATGACGAACCAGCCATGGTGTTGCAAGGGATCTATCAGGAACATGAACTTCCTCGCTGCAGACAGTTGTCTGGCAACGCGTGCAAGCCGGCGAGTATCGGTAAATACTTCATCGGATAAGATGACCAATGCATCCAGATCACTGTATCCGGTGGTATGTCCGTCCGCCTGACTACCGTGGACCAACACCGTGGTTAGATCGGCTGCAACGGGTTCGAGAAATATCCGAAGTGCTTTCAAGGGACCTGCACTTGCTTCCAGTTTAGGCCAGTGGTGATTTATCGGTTGTGTGGTATAAGCCGATTGAAATTCATGGAATGATTTACAGATGAACGCTGCATTTGCATCAAAACCGGCATTTGGACGAAGAAAAGAAAGTAACGCCTGGCGGCGATTCAGTCAACCGGTATTGATATAACTCCGTAAATGACGGAGAAATTCCATTCTGGTGGGAGAAGTGCTGTTCATCAGAGACCTTCAGCGAAACGCAACAGTTCAGCGGTGCGCTTCTCGAAGGTAAGTTCTTTCATGTCAACCAAGGCCTGTCTTGCAATCTTATCGGCCGAGTCACGATCCTCGACTGCCAACCGTATGCCTCGGGCCAGGTCGGTCGGATTGTCCGGCAGCACAAAAATCGCATTGCGGTTGTTCACGATATCGCGAGTGGCAGGAAAATCAGGCGTTACGACCGGGTTACCCGTAGTGAAATACTCATTGATTTTTTGCGGGTAATTGTACTCTACCATATGGTCCTTGGCCGTGTAGTAGGAAACCAGCACATCCGCCGCCAATTGATAGTATCGGACCTGCGTGGAATCGTTCATGAATCCGGTGAATCGGACATTCTTCAAGCCGAGCAAGGTGCAGTGCTTTTGGACCTCGGAAACAGCAGATGTACGCCCACCCGTGAATAAGAAGATGTAGTCGGGACATAAACTGGCTGCTTCGAAAATGTA
>JBJTRB010000223.1:0-6097 GCA_046075925.1 Bacteroidota bacterium
CCATCGCGTTGATGAGAACAGGAAAGCCAGTGCCCGTATTTTCAAATAGCAACGCCGGACCATACTGTTTGGAAATACGGTCGGTGATTTCAGTGATTTCAAGTCGCGGGTCTACCGGCTGACTGATGCGGACCAATTCCCCGGCTTTTTCCAGGGTATCGATGAAGTGTTTTGTGTGTGAATACATCGGTTCAAATCAAAAGGGTTAACAATCTGAATGTAGAGTAGTTCCAATGTTAGGAAAAATCCGTTAGATTTTCTGTAATGGTTTTCCTGGCGGTCTCTTTCAGGATCTCTAAGTCCGAAAGGGTCATTCCTTTGGTTTCGATGGGAATCGACCATTCGCATACCAGCGGGCCGGGCAGGAGGGTCAACGGATGTTTGGGTGAAAGTCGGTCTGCTGATCCTTTAACGGTCAAAATGGCTAATGGCGTCTGGGTCTCGATGGCCAGGCGAAACGCACCATCTTTGAAGGGAAGCAACGGGCGTTCTGACGTATTGCGTGTTCCCTCGGGACAAACGAACACGGAGATGCCTTCTTCCAACGACTTTCTCATGGCATCCATGCTCTTTACTCGTTCAGAGTGGTCCTTCCGGTCTACGGTCAAGTATAATTTGCGGATGATCCAACCTAGTCCGGGTATTTTAGTCAATTCTTTCTTTGCCAGAAAACGGAAGGTATTACTGCACGCCAATGCGTAAGCGGGGATATCCAGCTGGGATCTGTGGTTGGCAATGAAAACGTAGGTCTTATCAGGGTCGATCGATTCCTTTCCATTCACTTTGAACCGGATGAAGAAAAGCGGGAAAAGCAGCCTGGCCCAATTCCTGGAAATCAGTCGGTGCGCAACATGCGGAGCTCTTGATGGTGGTAAAAGTGTAAACACCAGGAAGTAACCAGGGAGCACCAAGAGTAGGGTAGCGGCAAATCCTGCCAAAGCAAGAACGCCCAGGATGTTTCCTATTAGAAAGCTGGCAAGCCCCTTACGCTCCATGATACCGCGAAGGTATCCAATTGCCATTCAACATGCAGTCATTTTTTGATGGCTACTTTTCCCTCTTAATCTATACCTTTAAGACATTGAAACGATTCATGAAAAAGCAACTCTTTCTCTCCGTACTTCTGGCTTGTGGCCTGATTTCCTTGTCGGTGGCATCTACACCTGAATATGCTGCAGACCGAATATTCCTTCAGACCGGTACGGTCATCACACGCGCGGATTTCGATCCGGCACAGCTTCGTCCGCTCGTAAGTGAAATCGTTGCTGGTCGGTTCTATCGGATTCTGCAATTCGATGGACCTGTGGATGTGTTGCAACGCAATCGCGTCGAAGCTACTGGGGTTCGATTGTTATCCTATCTGCCTTATAACGCCTGGTTCGTTTCTATCCCTGCAGATTGTCCGCTTACCCTGTTTGACGGATTGCCCATCCGTACGCTCATGACGATAAGCAATACGGTCAAAAAAGACCGACGCGTGCTGGAGGGATCCATTCCCATGCATGCCTCTCTTCCGGGAAGCAGATGTGCCTTGCGCGTGCAAGCTTTTTCCGATGTGCCTTTTTCAGCGTTCGAATCCGGACTGAAGTCGGCAGGATTCAGCATCACACGTGTACAGGCTGCATCTCGTTTTTGCACTGTTGAAGTGCCAACCTCTCAAATAGACAGGATTTGCAGCTTGCCCTTTGTCAAATTCGTTGAGCCGATAAGCCCTGCTTCCGAGCCGGAGGACACCAAAGGCAAATCGTTGCATCGCAGCAATGTCATCAACCAACCACTTGTTTTCGGTAGGCATTTCAATGGGGATAGCGTGGCCATTTCTCTGGCGGATGATGGAGAAGTCGGTCCTCATATCGATTTTGCCGGGCGCATGATTCCTATGTTGTCGACCGGCCCGGGCGGTAATCATGGTGACATGACATCCGGTATTGCAGTCGGAGCCGGTAATCTGGATCCGACCAAAGCCGGAATGGCGGATGGTGCCACCTTGTTGGTTCATGATATTGATGCGGGTAATGATGGGTATGACCATATCTACAATTGTGCATCCTATTTCAACCAGTATGGGGCCGTCATCACCTCGACCAGTTATAGCCAAGGCTGTAATGATTACAACACCATCACTCAGTCTGGTGATCAATTGGCGATTGATAACCGACAGATGACCTTTGTATTCTCTGCCGGCAACCGTGGTACTGGCGATTGTGGATATGGTGCGGGTACGCCTTGGGGTACCATCACTGGTGGATTCAAGATCGGCAAGAACACCATAGCCTGCGCCAACCTTGATCCGTACGAGTCGTTGGATAATACCAGCAGCCGTGGTCCTGCAGACGATGGTCGGATCAAGCCGGATATTTCCTCCAATGGAGCCGATCAGAATTCCACCGATGAGAACAATACCTATCAGGTAGGTGGCGGCACGAGTGCTGCTTGTCCTGGAATTGCCGGAGTAGCAGCGCAACTTTACCAAGCACACAAGCAATTGAACAATGGAGCTCTTCCTGAAGGAGCATTGATCAAATCGGTTCTATTGAATACGGCTCAGGACCTTGGTAACGAAGGACCTGATTTCACCTACGGCTTCGGCAGAGTGAATGCCTACAGGGCTGTACGTACGCTCGAAGATGGTCGTTATGTTTCCGATTCCATCTCTCAAGGCGGCACACGTTCTTTTTCAATCAATGTTCCTGCAAACACCCGTATACTCAAGGTGATGTTGCATTGGCGCGATCTTCCGGGCGATCCTGCTTCCAGCTTTCAATTGGTGAACGATCTTGACATGCAAGTGCTCACTCCGGGAGGTGCGACTGCCTTGCCGTTCGTGCTTGATCCTACTCCGAATGCGACCAATCTTTCCACGCCAGCCGTTCCCGGAACCGATCGACTCAATAATTCGGAACAAGTGGTCATCAACAATCCTGCAGCAGGCAGCTATGACGTCCAAGTCGCGGGATTCCTGGTCCCGTCAGGCTATCAGCGTTTTTACATCTCGTGGGATATTGTTCCGAATGAAATCCTGCTGACGTACCCATTCGGTGGTGAGGGATTCGTGCCCGGTGAAACGGAGCAACTGCGTTGGGATGCTGTCGGACTTACGGGTTCCTTCTTGTTGGAATATTCCGCCGATGCGGGACTTACATGGAATACCATCGCCTCTGTGGGTAGCAATGTGCGTCAGTATGCCTGGCCGGTTCCTTCGATTCAATCTGATCAGGTTCTGGTTCGTGTAACACGTGGTGCTCAGAGTGATGCAAGTGATGCGTTTTTCTCCATCCTGCCACAACCTCAGAACCTTCAGGTCGATTTCGCCTGTCCTGATACGCTTCAGTTGAGTTGGACTCCTTCTGCAGGGGCCAACGGTTATAAAGTATACCGCCTGGGCAGCAAGTACATGGATGAAATCGCAACAGTTAGTACAGGAAGTACGGTGCAACTTCCCATACCTGCCGTGGGTGAGGAGTGGTTCAGCGTGGCGGCCATCGGGACTTCCGGCGGAGAAGGCCGCCGTGTGAATGCCATCAACAAACCTGCTGGTCTGCTGAATTGCAGCCTCGCGCAAGACCTCGGATTGCAACAGGCCATCAATCCTGTTTCGGGACCTTTGTTCGCCTGTCAGAATCTGTCAGCTGTACCTTTGACGCTTCAGCTCCGAAACCTGGGATTGTCTGATATTAACTCTTTCACGATTTCCTATACAATCAACGGCGGAGCGCCTAGCAGTGAGGTCTACTCCGGACTGATGGTCCAGGGTGCTACCTTGAATTATACCTTTGCTTCAACGCTTGATCTGTCGGTGCCTGGCACCTACGCCATCGATGTCCAAGTCGTTCTTCCTGGCGACTTGAATGCAGCGAACAACACGATAACGGTATCGGTCACCTCCGTCGCTTCCGGAATAGCTCCGATTGTCGAGCCCTTTGCTGCCGGTAGTTTTCCTCCGTCAGGGTGGAGTATTGTTTCATCGGGAACGACCTATGAATGGTCGCTTCAACAAGGAGTCACTGGAAGTGGTGGAGTTTTGACAGACGCCGCTTGGTTCGACAATTATAGCTACAACAATGTCGGAGCAGAGGACGATCTGGTCACATTCGCTATCGATCTCACTTCGGTCGGATATCCAGAGCTGGTTTTTGATATTGCGTATGCTGTATATGCCTCCGGATACGATGACGGTTTGAGGGTCGAGGTGAGTTCCGATTGCGGCGCTACGTTTCAACCTACCGGCTACCAAAAAATCGGGGCTACATTGGCTTCTGCTCCCAATTCGGCTTCCGACTGGTTTCCTGCCTCGGCAACAGATTGGCGTTCCGATACCATCGATTTATCGGTATATGCCGGACAGTCGGTACTGCTGAAATTCGTCAACATCAATGACTTTGGCAACAACTTGCTGTTGGATAATATTCAATTGATTAACAATACATTATTATCCGTCAACAACAGTGATCGTTCAACCACTTTGTCCGTCGTCCCTAATCCTTCGTCAGGCATTTTCCGCATATCCGGAACCGGTTTCTCCGGAACCACCGGTCAACTGATTGTAAGGGATATCCGCGGCGCACTGGTGGTTGACCGGCCGGTTAGTTGGCAACAAGGAGTAGTCCAAGAGACGGTCGACCTCGGCGCTTTTGCTCCAGGTGTGTATGTCGGTGAAATCAGGACCAACAATGGTTGGATGCCGTTCCGACTGGTCCGATTCTGATTACTGATCTTGGCGACCGAATTGGACCTCCAGTTGACGGTAGGCTGATTCCATTTCGCGGACCATCGTGCGAACGATTTCTTCCACCGATGCGACTTTGTCGATCAGCTCAACCGATTGTCCGGCGCACCAGAGGTTGTTATAGTTGCCAGGTTGTGTCGCCTTTTCCAGCCACTTGAAACCCCTTTGTTGAACCAACATTTTGTAATATTTCCTGGTTCTTGGGTTCTTTCCCAAGAAACGCTGCAAGCGGTTTTGGTGCAGTCCGATTCGCTGCGCAAAGGGAGTATTGATGATGGTACATGGCGTTCCGCTGATACGATCGGTCATCACGATGTCTCCCATTCCTGCATCAAGTATCGCTTGAATATATTCTGTTGAAACTGTTGATTCAGAAGATGCTATGAATCGTGTACCACAATATGCAGCAGAGGCTCCAGCCGCGAGTGCACCCAGAATTCCTTGTCCGTCGGCTATACCTCCGGCAGCAAGTACTGGTCGGTCGGGAAAGTGTTTTCGAAGTGAGCCAACCAGCAATTGGGTCGGATAGGGACCTGCATGTCCGCCGGCACCCTGACCGACGGCTACGAATCCATCGCAGCCGGCAGCATAGCATTTTTCAGCGTGGGTAAGGTTGGTCACATCACAGAATACGACTGCTCCGTAGGAATGGGCAGCCTCGATGGTTGCCGTAGGGTTGCCCAACGAGGTGATGTAAACGGGCACTTTGTGCGCAACACAAATATCCAGGTGCTCCTTTGATAACGGGTTCGACTGCTGGACAATCAGGTTGACTCCGTACGATCCTCCGGGATGTGCCGCTCTGAACTCATTGAGATCCTGTAAAACCACCCCCAGTTTTCCTCGGTCTCTGAAATTAAGGGAGGGGAAGCAGCCCAGGATTCCAGAGCGGATAGCTGACTTGACCATTTCCGGATTCGAGACAAGGAACATGGGGGCCATCACCAGTGGGTACTTGGTTCCGGTGATTCGGGTGAAGTCGTTTTGGAATTCCATCGGTTGGTTCAAAAGCAGGGTAGAGGTAGACCTCAAGTTGACTGGCAAGATAACCCTTGAATCGGTTCACTTTTCATAGGGTGGATTGTTGATAATCATGACAGAAATCAGGTCAAATTTCCAATTACGCGGAGGGTGTTTCCGTATCTTGTTCGTTGGTTCGATATGTATGCGTGTCACACGGCTTTTTGATTTCATCCGTCACCAAGCGGAAACCCATCCTAAGCCCGATGCATTGGCTGCCAAGGAGAACGGATCCTGGAGGCGTTACTCCACTACCGAATTCCTCCTGATGGCCGATCGTTTCTCTGCTGGTCTGGTTGCTATGGGATTTCAACCGGGTGATAAGATCGCTTTGATCACCAATAACCGACC
>JBJTRB010000224.1:0-5637 GCA_046075925.1 Bacteroidota bacterium
TTGCCGGATGTGAGCAGGTTGAATGTAGATGCTGTCGGTCATTGAGGTGTCCAATCCGCCCGGGTCGATCATCGGCTCTTGAACATATTCTTCGTAATAACCTTTTCCCTTCGTGTAAAACAAGGCCGCATTGAACAGCCATTGGTTCTTCAACTCGCGGGAGTACAGCAATTGGTAGTAATCCTGACCATAGTTGTCGGTCTGATTGTCGTAGTAGTGGATGTTGCCGTCCCGATCGGTGTATTGCCCGGCAGGATTGTACGTCCGGTTGGTCGACAGTGAATCCTCGGGTACGCCGAACCACGCCTGGTAGGTTTTTTCCCTTCCGCTCATGTATACGAAGCGAAGCGATTGGTTGCTTCCGTAGTAGCCGCCCGACAGGTACATGGAGCGCAGTCGTGAGCTGGCCCGGTCGATGTATCCATCCGAGTAAATGTTCGAGAGCCGGCCGTTCAATTCGAATTTTCCTTTTAGCAGACCTGTTCCGAACTTGAGTGAGTTTCTGGATGTATTGAAAGATCCGTAGGAACTGCTGGCTTCTGCAAAAGCATCCGGTTGCATGGCGGAGGTTTGCAGGTTCAGGCTTCCGCCGAATGCTCCTGGTCCGTTTACAGAGGTGCCAACACCGCGTTGCACTTGTATTTCTTCTGCGGATGCTGCCATGTCCGGCAAATCGACCCAGTACACCTGGTGAGATTCCGCATCGTTTACAGGTATACCATTGATCGTGACATTGACTCGCGTTGCATCACTGCCACGGATGCGAATACCGGTATAGCCGACCCCATTACCGGCATCGGAGGTGACGGTGACCGATGGTTGCAATTGCAGCAGCATGGGAAGGTCTTGTCCTAGATTCGTCTTTTCAATTTCTTCTTTTGTAACGTCGGTAAATGCCACCGCCGAACGGTCGGTCGCTCTCAGGGCAGAAATGTTCACTTCCTCCGATAGGTAGGTTCTCGGAATGAGTGCGATCAGCATGGAGTCGGAGGGAAGCACTACCGTCTGGACATATTCCTGAAAAGAGATGTGGTTGGTGCGCAGTGTCGCTTTATCTCCCTTGAGGTTTTCAAATTGAAACCGACCGTACTTATCCGTGATCGCTGCCGTGAAACTTCCATCCAATTTTACCACAACACCCGGCACGGGAAGTCGGGAGCCACTGTCCAGGATGGTCCCTTTCAGCGAAGATTGGGCAGTAACAGATTGACATAGGACCGCTAAAAGCAAGGCGGTGAAATTCAATTTCATCCGACGATACAAATCCGATAAGTTCATTTCGATTCGGTTTACTGTTGCACAATGGCATACGCCTGAAGGCATACGTATGCGTGATAGTTTCACCGATCTCCCTTCGCAGGCATTACCCTGTACAGGTTCGATGGGTATGATCTCAGCCTGCATGCATGCAAGCACCCCAGTCCAACAAAGGTAGCGAAGTTCTTTTCAATCCCAATCGCTGTCTAAACAGAAACGCTGATCCCAAGAATGAAAACGAGAGGGGTGGTGTGTTTTTCCCAAGTTGTATATTGCCGTACTTAATTTCAACATCATGAAAAACATCTTCCCTATTCGAGTTCTCTTTTTTTTCATACTGGTATGCACTTGTCTTTTCACCGTACAGGTCGTTGCTCAGGACAAAAAGGTCGCGGCCAGTGGCTGGGAGGGTGTGGTTGTGGGAGGATATGTGGATGATGGCGCCTTCCTGAATTTTCTGGGCCCGAACGTGTCCTATAAAAAAGGTTCCTCCAAATGGATGATAGGCATGATGCCTAGTTTGCGTTTCAAGAAGGATAAATCAACCACCACCGTCAACGCTTCGGTTGTTCCGGCTCTCGGTCTTGGGTTGACGTATCTTTACAAACGATTGGCAGTTCAGTTGCCCGTGTACTACAATGCCAAAACGGCATCCAAGGACGGCGCATGGGTAGTCGGGGCAGGGTTGGGTTTCAAGCTACAGCGTTGACAGCGTGTTTTGTCAGTAGCGGAAAAGGTAGCGGATGGAAAATCCGAAGTCGATATACTCCGGTCCGCGATTCAGGAATTCATAGAATGGACAAACATCGATAGCGAAAGAGATGGGTACCACTTTTTTCACTTGGTATTCAAGTTCGATCGTGGCATCCAATCCGACTGAAACCACGGTGTTGTTGTAGTAGTCGGCTTCGATCGGATCGTTCCTTCCTTTCACACGTTTGTAGTATCGCGTGAATCCATTGCCGACAGGAAAGAGTCCGGCATGCACACCTCCTCCGACAATCAGATCAAGCGGAAGTTGAATGATGGGGATCTTGAAGGGCACCTGTTTGATGGCGAAGCCTTTGATGGTATAGCCGCCTGCGCCCATCTTGGTGTAGTAGCCATCGAGCTTCAAGCCGGTTGCGTTATCGGTGTTCCAAAAATACTTGAAGGTGATTCCGGAATTGAATTTGCCTGCTCTTCCACCGAAAGCGGCATAATACCGTTGTGCTGTTACCTGGACGGCCACGAGGCTGATGAGGACTACCAGCGAGAGCTTTTTCATGGATGCCAAGTTAGCTATTTAGGTCGTACTTGCCGACTCCTCCAGTTCATGCAGGGCGGCGATGGCATTGTTCAATCGTTCATCGCCTGTTCCTGAGACGATCCTGTAGGGGATGCCGCTTAAGATGATCGCCTTCTGGTACCTGTTGAAGAGGTGTTCGCGTTTGTGTGGGTTCTCTCGCAGCGGATCCGGTTCGAACGGCAGGTCAGGCGCAGTGAGTAAATAGCAGTCGTAGCGCGGTTGGTCGGTCAGGTCATTCTCCGTCGGATGAAATCCGTATTTTTCATCCAGCCATACAGCGAAGTTGATGGTGGCATCGGTGTCAAAGAAAATCCTTCCGTTCCAGTCCTTGAGTGATTTGTCCTCCGCTTTCAGTTGCTCTTCGCGGCAGTGCACTACATCCTCCAGCGTATAGGGATGATTCAAGGTGGACAGGTAGTCGCGTGCGAACTCCTTCACCCACTTACAGCCGAAATGAGCGGCGAGTCGCTCGCTGAGCCAGGTTTTGCCGGTCGACTCCGGTCCCAGTATGGCGATCCTTCTCATTCGCATGTCAGTGGGCTCTGGGACTTGAAGGTGCTTCAGTCATGCTTTTTTTCCATTGATAAAACCCTTGCACTGCCAATCCGAGAAAAACGACATACAACAAGGCCGTCAGCGGCAGGTGCTTGAACCAGTAAACAGGGATGTAGATCACATCGACAACAATCCACAGCAACCAGTTTTCGATTTTCTTTTTTGCGACCATCCATTGAGCTGCCAGGGAAAGCGTCGTAAGCAGGGCGTCAAGCCGTGGCAATGCAGCGTCCGTGAAGCGGGTGAGTGTCTCGCCCAATACCAAAGCGGTTACTAGAACGAAAATAGCCAATGTCAGTGTGGAGCGCAGCGATAGGCGAGAAGCGGAGAAAGGTCCAGTCACTTTCCGTTTAGCCCATTCGTACCAGCCATAGAGCAGCAGGATGCCGAAAAAAACCTGAAGTGATCCGTCTGCATACAATCGGACGGATGGATGAAAGAAGATGAATGCATACACTGCAACGTTGACCAGTCCCACTGGAAAGCAAAGCGAACGACCTTGCGCAGTGAGCCATACGCCCCACAGACCGGTGACGACTGCAGCCAGCTCGATAGCGCTGATGGGTTGTCCAAACAGGTGAAACAGTTCGTTCATGCAGGCTGCAAAGATGAGAAACTGGTTTTTACCAATTATTTCGTGTCATTTACAGCTTTAAATTGTATTTTTCTTGACCCGAATTGTATTTATTCGATAAAAAAAGTAGGTTTGAGTTACAACTTTTTTCTCCCATCATGTCCTTACTGACCAAGTTTATCGACTCCCTGACGATTCGCTTCCATAAAGCGACATACTGGGAGGTGGCACAGCCCACCGAAATCGATGGGGCGATGATGGATAATAACTTCATCATCCTGTTGGACCGGGGTAATATGGTTGCAGGTAAGGAGCATCATGTTGTTCAACCGAACAGTTTCTATTTTTTTCCTGCCGGTCAGCAATTGTTTGCACGACACGGGCTGGGTAACCACAAGAAGATATCAACCGAAGAATTGCGAGATGAAAATCAACGCAGGGATTTTCTTCGACCGGTGAATGGACTGGAAGATCTGTCCAAGCACAAGGAGGTGATCATCTCGGTTGTTTTCGATGTGCTGCTTTATGACGCCATTCCATTTTTCGAAGTGCTGGGTGTTCCGCCCTTTCCCTTGGAGTCCGACACGGAGTTCGGACACCTGGTGCGTTACATTGCTCTCGAATTCCAGCAAGACAAGCTCGGTCGCGACAAGATCATCCAGAATTACATGGAAGAAATCATCATCCACATGTGTCGCTACATGGACACGCAGCCTCGCTACAAGCGGTACTTGGAGAAGATGGAATTCCTTTCCGACCGCCGTCTGGTCGATATCGTAAAATTCGTTCAGGAAAATCTAGATAAGGATTTGTCCAACAAGGTGCTTGCCGGTGTCGCTTACGTTTCAGAAGATTATGTGGGACAATTTTTCAAGACACTCACCGGTCGAAACTTGCAGGATTACATCGAGAACCAGCGACTGGACAAAGCCTTGCATCTTTTGAAAACCCAGCCGGATAGCATTCAGGAAGTGGCCAGGAAAGTCGGCTTCAGGGATCCGGCGTATTTCAGCAGGAGATTCAAAATGAGGTTTGGCGAAAATGCCAACAAGAGCCGCCGCTGAAGCGAAAGCCCCTCACGACCTTGCTGCCATGCGCGTCGCTGCCACCAGGTCGAACAATACATCCGTTTCCTGCTCCACTGAATTTCCGACCACTACCACATCGGCTCCGCCTGCACATGCTGCAGCTACGTGCTCGGGCGTGCGAATGCCGCCTCCCACGATGATCGGTACTCCCACGGATGCTCTCACTTTCCTGATCATGCTTGCTCGCACAGGGTGACGAGCGCCGCTTCCTGCATCGAGGTAAATGGCTTTCAATCCAAGGAGCTCTCCTGCCATGGCCGTCGCAGCGGCGATGTCGTCTTTGTCGTGCGGAATGGGGGCCGATTGACTCATGTAAGTGGCTGCAGTCGGATGTCCACTGTCGATGAGTAAATAGCCGGTCGGAATCGTTTCTATGCCCAGGCGGCGTACGATAGGCGCAGCTTGTACGTGCTGACCGATCAACAGGTCGGGGTTCCTCCCGCTGATAAGCGAAAGAAAAAGAAGTGCATCGGCATGCGGAGTCAGTTGCAGGTTGCTGCCAGGGAACAGCACGACGGGAATATCACAAACGGATTTGATGGCGTTGACCGTCTCCTCGGCTCCCTTTTCCAACAGGATCGAACTTCCTACCAACAGCAAATCGACACCTGCTGCACGTGCTGCTTTCAGTGTGGTGTCAAGTCGGATTCCGTCAGTACGGTCCGGATCGATCAATAAGGCGAATAAAGGTTTGTCGGAGCTACGGGAGCCGATCAATCTAGTGTAAACCATCTTGCATGCTAAAGGTAATCAATTGCGTGCATTCGATCAGGCATCGCCAAGCGCCCACACGAGCATGAATTCATCCAGCATGCGATGGTGGATCCTGACTGTGAATTGTGTATCCGGTCGATGCAGTCGGGCGAGAATCGATC
>JBJTRB010000225.1:0-3339 GCA_046075925.1 Bacteroidota bacterium
GGACGACAAAGGTAATAACAGGGCGGCAGCCTTAGCGGGCCACGACAAAGGTTTTCACCAGTGGAGCGGGCATTTCTGACAGTAAACGGAATACATATTTTCCCGTCGCCAATCCTTTCAGCTCTATCCTCTCGCTTGAAGAAGTGAGTCGACCTTTGCGCACCGATTGTCCATTAGAAGAAAGTATCTCATACGGCACGTCACCAGTGAAACGGAAGTCCGGGATGCTCACGTCCATAAAATCCACAGCCGGATTCGGGGAAATCACGATACCCGAAAATTCGTCCGGAGATGCAGGTAAGCCTGTCACAGAGCACAATAAAGTGGACAAAGCATCCGCCTTGCCATATCCCCAGGCATTGTTGGGCAGCGGACCCCACGGTGCAGTATATTGATCCGTCCCGGCGCAGGCAGTGAGTGCATTTTTCACATCCTGCCAACCTGCACCTGGATTCTTTTCGAGATACAAAGCAGCGATCCCTGCCACGACGGGTGCAGAAGCCGATGTGCCACCACCGGTGATATGTTGTCCGCCCAAGGCCACTTTGTAGGGCTGAGCTGCGATCATCCCGGGCATGAGTGTGAGCACACCTGCAGAAAGGATGTGATGACCGGGAGCACAGATGTCGGGCTTGATACGCCCATCGCGCGTCGGTCCACGGCTGCTGTTTTCAGCCAGCTGCCTAGGAAGATCGCTTGGAGCTATTTGCAGGGTGCCATTGACATCCACATGGCGATCGGTGTTGTAATAATTTCCTACGGTGATGACGTTGTCCAGACAAGCGAAACCGCTCACGATCGATTGTAAAGTATCCGGAGCAAGGTAATTGGCCATCGGAGGGAATACGGCAGGTGCTGGCAGATTCTGAAAAACCCAGTCAAAGTCCCATCCATCGTAGCGTCCATTACCCGTGAGGGAAAGTCGCCAGTTGTAATCGGTGGAATCTGGAGTCACATACACCTCGAGCGAATAGACTCCGCCGAGATTGGTTCCTAACATCTGAACGATTCCGATACGATTACCATTGACCGTCACCACATTCGTGACAACCCCGGAAGTCACATTGAAAATGCTGCGCCAGGGCAAACTGGCACGCGACTCGTAATTGGGTGAAACTTTGTCGACCGATACATTGAATCGCATGTTCCACATATCGACAGAGTCGGCAAAGATCTGCGCATAAGCAGCACCGAACGAGGGATTGAACTTGAACCAGGTGAAGGATGTGTCGCCGGTCTGTATATCCTTACCGATGTGGAAAGGGTAATTGACTCCGATATTGCCGGCGGCAGCCACCAGGACGCGGCCCTGTTGCTGGTCGATCAGGTTGCTGATATACTGCGATTCCAGGTCCCGTCCATCGTGCGATCCATAATAATCTCCAAGCGACGCATTGATGACACACGGCTTGCCGAGTTGTGAGGCTTTACTGAAAATGTATTCAACAGCATGCGCCACGCGAGGTACATTATCATTAGCCGCAAAGTCGTAGTTGACCACGATGATATCCGATTCCGGCGCTACGCCGGTGAAATGCCCCAAAGCTCGTCCGTTACCTGATCCGATACCAGTAACATAGGTGCCATGTCCATATTCCTGCTGTCCGGTGTGAGCGGCCGACAATCCTGCATCTATTTGCGTCTGATCCCATTCCTGACCGTAGCCGAAAGGTTGAGGTGTATTGGCCGCCACAGGCAAGGTCATATCCCACAACCATTTTACACGGGTGTGCCCAAGGCTGTCTTGGAAATCAGGATGATCCACATCGATACCGGAATCGATATAACCCAGGATGATTCCGGAGCCCTTGTAGGCTTGCGGTAACCAGATACCGTCGTGCACAAGGTCGGTCCGCGTGAGATAGCGCATGGTGTCGTTCATCGGGCGGACATTCTCCGGATAAGCTTCGATGCGATGAACGAAAGGGCATGCATGCAGCAAGGGTAACTGCAAAACAGACAAACGCAGCCATGCTATGTCGCCGGAGGTGCTGAGGCAGCTTCCGCCATTACGGTCCGACCAGGAACGAATCGCCGAGATATCGCCCTGAACTAGTACATCGATCGGCTTATTCTGACCCTTTTCAATCGATTGGTGCAGGAAAAGGTTCATCTTGTTTTCCTCGGCGCGCACCTGTAGGACCAAGAGCAGGAATAGAAGTGGAAATCGAAGGGACATGGTTGGTGGAATTGGTGGAGTAAAAATAACCATTGTGTGGTCCGATGGTTCAGCCAAGCCCCTGCTGTTTTTCCTATTTTTGCAAGCAATATGTCCTTAACCACGCTCCGAGAAAAGTTCCACCGGCATGTAGCCCAGACCAGCGATGCTCCTCCAGCCGTTGAATTCGTTCGCGGGGAAGGATGTTGGTTGATTGGAGCGGATGGCAGGCGTTATATCGACCTCATTTCTGGCATTTCGGTCAACAACCTGGGTCATCAACATCCAGGTGTCCTGCGTGCCATCCATGATCAGGTCGACCGTCACTTGCACGTCATGGTTTATGGCGAATTCATCCTTTCACCGCAAGTGGAACTGGCTACGAAGCTCGCGTCCCTTCTACCCGATTCTCTCTCCGCTGTCTATTTCACGAATTCAGGTTCAGAGGCGATTGAAGGCGCCATGAAGGTCGCCAAACGCTTTACGGGACGAACCGGTTTGGCCGGATTCAAGAATTCCTATCACGGAAGTACGCAAGGCGCGTTGAGCATCACCGGTGACGAGGAATTGCAGCGCAGCTTCCGCCCGTTGCTGCCGGCAATCCTTCATCTGGAGTACGGAAATGAGGACGATCTTCGACTGATCGACCGTCATACAGCCGCTGTGGTGATGGAGGTGATTCAAGCAGAAGCAGGTTGCAGACCGGCTTCCATCGAATTCCTGAAGTCCGTCCGAAAACGCTGCGATGAAACAGGCGCATTGTTGATATTCGATGAGATTCAAACCGGAATGGGACGAACAGGTACGCTCTTCGCTTTCGAACAGCCAGGTGTGGTTCCCGATATTCTCGTACTCGGTAAAGCTTTCGGAGGCGGAATGCCCTTGGGGGCCTTTATCGGATCGCATGCCATCATGAATTCATTGACACACGATCCTGTTCTCGGCCACATCACCACCTTCGGTGGTCATCCGGTAAGTTGTGCAGCTGCCATGGCTTCCATGACCACCATTGTAGATGACCAGTTATCTGCCGCTGCAATCGAGAAAGGCGAGCGATTCAGGAGCAAGTTGAAACATCCTGCAATCAAGAACATACATGGACGTGGGTTGCTGCTGGCACTCGACCTCGAATCGGCCGATGCCAACCGAAAATGTCTTGCCACTTGCATGGAAAAAGGGCT
>JBJTRB010000226.1:0-5423 GCA_046075925.1 Bacteroidota bacterium
GATCAACCGACTTATGGCATTTCTTACAGTTGGAAAATAGGGTTGATTCGGTCGGCAGAGCCAACAAAGCGGGATTTATTGATTTTATCGTAACCTTTCCTTTCCTATTTATGTAATAGACCCACAAATCTTACAATCGCCCTTCAACGAGAGGGGAGATGAAGTTTGAAATACCGGCTGAGACACCCCTTTTCTTCCAAGGGAATGGTTTTCGAAGATGTTAACACGTAAAATGTTAATTTTTTCATCAAAACAAGTTGTCAGGCCTTCAGTTACTGTTAATTTTGCGCCCAATAATACAAACCCCTAACAACCCAAATCAATGAAAAAAGTATTCTCTACCCTTCTGGCTGCCGGCTTCATCGCTTTGGTAGCATGTGGCCCTAGCGCCGAAGAAAACAAGACGGAGCAGGCTGCTACCGAGACCGTAGATTCTGCTGCTGCCACTCAGGAAGTAGCTGCGGTTGACTCTGCTGCTATGACTACCGACTCTACGGCTGCACCAGCTGGTGAGACCAAGTAATCCGCTTGGAACCAAATAAAAAAGGGGGCTTTAGCCCCCTTTTTTATTGCCCTTACTTCGGGCATTTATCGCATCCGTTGTCTTTTTTACCTGTGAGCGTCTTGCGCACCCTGATCAGGAGATAGGCGCATGCTCCCAGGCAAACTACGAGCACAATCAGCTCTTGCCAGTTGGTAAACAAGCCTTCCATACGGCCAAAGTTACTGACTCAATTCCATAACTTAGCGGTTCAATTCACCATGGGAAATCCAATACGGTACGACCGATCCGGTCTGGATGACGATCAACTCAGGCGCATCTATCGCGAACTGCTCAAGCCACGTTTAATCGAGGAGAAGATGTTGGTCCTGCTCAGGCAGGGCCGAATTGCAAAATGGTTCTCCGGCATCGGACAGGAGGCCATTTCGGTTGGTCTCGGATTGTCACTTCGCCCGGAAGAGTATATCCTGCCGATGCACCGTAATCTTGGTGTATTCACAACCCGTGGTATTCCTTTGCATCGCCTGTTTTCTCAATGGATGGGTAAACCGGGAGGCTTTACCAAGGGGCGCGACCGTTCCTTTCATTTCGGCACCCAGGAGTTCAAGATCATAGGAATGATCTCCCACCTGGGTCCTCAGTTGGGTGTGGCTGATGGTATCGCGCTGGGTAATCTACTCAAGCAGAACGGCCTTGCTACTGCTGTTTTCTCTGGCGACGGTGCGACTTCGGAAGGGGATTTCCACGAAAGCCTGAATGTCGCAGCGGTATGGAATCTCCCGGTCATCTTCATCATCGAAAACAACGGATACGGACTTTCTACGCCCAGCAACGAGCAGTTCCGCATGAAGCAATTCGTGGACAAGGGTATCGGCTATGGCATGGAGGCGGTTCAGGTGGATGGCAATAATATCCTGGCAACCTACAAGCTGTTCACCGAATTGGCCGAATCCATACGTCAGCGTCCACGTCCCGTTTTAGTGGAATGTCTCACCTTCCGCATGCGTGGACATGAGGAAGCTTCCGGGACCAAATACGTGCCTCAGGAGTTGTTCGAACAGTGGGGCAAAAAGGATCCTGTCAACAATTATGAGAATTTCCTGTTGAAGGAAGGCGTCATTAATGAAGCCTTTATTTCATTGACAAGGAAAGAGATAAAGCACAATATCGAAAGTGATTTAGAGGTCTCTTTTGCCGAAGCAATTCCTCCGCCGGATACAGCAAACGAGTTGACGGACATGTATCGAAAGAGTCCCTATCCGGTCGTAGTACCTGACGGGCCGACAACCGAACAGCGTTTCGTCGATGCCATCTCGGACGGACTCAGGTCATCCATGCGGAAATTCGACAACCTCGTGATCATGGGCCAGGACATCGCCGATTACGGCGGCGTCTTCAAGGTAACTCAAGGCTTCATGGAAGAATTCGGAAAGCCTCGTGTCCGAAACACCCCTCTTTGCGAATCGGCCATTATCGGTGCCGCTCAAGGTCTTGCCATCAACGGCATGAAGGCGGTGGTGGAAATGCAATTTGCCGATTTCGTTACCTGCGGGTTCAACCAAATCGTAAACAACCTCGCAAAGACGCATTACCGCTGGGGCCAGAATGTCGATGTGGTGGTACGGATGCCCACAGGAGCAGGTGTCAACGCCGGACCATTTCATTCCCAGTCGAACGAGGCTTGGTTTTACCATACGCCTGGACTAAAGGTGGTATACCCGGCATTCCCGGCGGATGCCAAGGGACTGCTGATATCGGCTATCGAAGACCCCAATCCTGTCATGTACTTCGAGCACAAAGCGTTGTACAGAAGCATCACTGGCGAGGTCCCGACCGGATATTATTCCATTGAAATTGGTAAGGCAGCTCGGATCAGAAGTGGAAGTCAGGTTTCCATCATCACCTACGGACTTGGTGTGCATTGGGCCCTGGAGTGGATTGAGCGTCATCCTGAAACGTCGGTCGACCTGATCGATTTGCGATCGCTTTTGCCCTGGGATAAGGAAATGGTGGAGGAGTCGGCATGCCTGACCGGCAGGGTGCTGGTGCTTCACGAAGACACCATGACCGGTGGTATCGGTGGTGAAATCGCTTCACACGTGACCGAGAAGTGCTTTGCTTATCTGGATGCTCCGGTGATGCGTTGTGCCAGCCTCGACACGCCTGTTCCCATGAACCTCGAACTGGAAAATAATTTTCTTGCGAAGAGCCGGCTGGATGCTACCATGCAGCAACTCTTGAGTTTCTGAATCAGCGGGGTTGATTCTCCTGCAGCAGCAGTTGCAGTTGGTCCATCGATTCTTTGTTACGCGGAACCGAGGTGGCGTTTATCACCCGCATTTTTTCCTTGGTCGTAAGATGGAAGCTGAGTGATATCTCCTGCTCGCGGGTGGGCAATTCGAACAACACGTGATCGAACGGGAAATTCGCCCAGCTTTTTGCATATTCATACGCCTCATCCTGGTTGTAATCCTGAATGGTCAGCAGGTTCTTATAGATGTTGCCCAAAGGGGTCACGATGTTGCCCAGAAAACCTTCCCGCTCTTTCTTTTCGAGCGGACGTGATTTGTTGGAGTCCCGGATGTCGACGAAGATCACACCTGATGTGTTTTTCGCTATCCAATCGCGGAAGACATGCACGAATATCAGAGATGTCTTCAGTCCGGTGACATCCCGCATACCCGCATCCATGACTTTTGTTTCAGGATTGGTGGGTAGCGACACTGCAGGAAGGATGTAGGGGAAGGTGGCATTCATCCGAAGTAAGGAGGAATACCGGACGCTGTCGGCTGATTGATCCTTGAACAGCGACCTGAACTCCACTGCGTCGATTGTTTCATGGAAGCCGAAGGTGCTGTCAGGTTGATGAGCAGTCAGGTAGCTTACGGCTTGAGCGGAAATCACCAAACGTCGACCGTCTTCCACCAGGGTGGGAGTGATGACGGTCATTGGAACGGTTGCTGTCCATTCAGGTGAGTGATAATCACTCAATGTTTTTCCGGCAAAAACCTTGAGGGTGTTTTCGTTGAACTGTTTCTCGAACGCATACGCTCGATCCTTCGGATGGGATGTGTTCCCGACTTTGAAGCGTTGCAAGTTGAAGAACAGGTCGCTTACCGTGATGCTGAACGTGATCGGATTCAGTAAGTCCTTGCCGATATCGAATAATAGATTCCATGACTGTGGGGTGCCGGATGCTCCTTGTTTTTTTCTTAGGATCATTTCACGGTAAAAAGAGGCTCCCATCATTCCACCGGAGGCGCCGGTGATCAACTGGCTGCTTTCCATGAATCGGTTGTTGCTCAGACTGTCAGCCAATTGCATGATTCGGCACGACCAGATCGCCGCACGGAGTCCTCCACCGGAACAGTTGATGAAAACCATTTTGGGAGGTATCGAATCGTTGAATTTGGCTCTCCAATTATCCAGTATGCGAACGGTGCTGTCATAGTCAGCCTGAACCTGTGCGCCCTGTTGCAAGGCCTTAATGGCTTCCAGATTATAAGGTGCCAAGCCGTTTTCGTACTCCAGGCCATAAGCCCGGTTTTCCACCCTGAAAATCCCGAAGGAAGAGAGGAAATTGACCGTCAATAAGAGCGCAATGAAAACGGTCGTCGACCACGATTTAAGCCAGAACCTGAAGGCGCTGCTCAACATGATAAGCATCGAGAAAGTGAGAAATACACTCGCTGCTGCCGGGATTTTGAAGAATTGCATATCCTTGAAAAGTCCCATCAAAAGGAAAATGCTGAATACGATCAGCTCTACAACCGCAGCGTTCAGGTGGTTTTGTCTGAAAACCGATTGCAACATCTCTCGGGAATAGTGCCCGGTGCGACGCACATATTTAACCTTGATCGGACTGCTCAGGTAGGTGTCCACACGCCATTCCCGCAGATAGAGTGTGGAAGTCCTTCTCTTGCGTTTGTTCCTTTGTGCCTGACGCTCATCCAGATGTTCGGCGATGGGAGCGTTCGGATCGGCATCGGAAGTGGCAACGCCGAACATCAAGACGATGTCTTTGTTTGTAGTGAAAAAGTAAGTGAGTGCAGTGACTACGACCAGCGCCACTCCTGACAGAAATGCCAGCAGTTCAGTGAAGACGATCCATCCGCTTTGGTATTCGTTGTCGAGTTGGAAATCGACCAGGTTGATGCCGTATACGATCAGGAAAAGTGCCGGTACGATGAAGTTGTTCATCGTGAACTTCATGAACGGGCGCGACAAGGTCGCAATGAACGGGAATCGGAAGCCGTTGATGATGTAGCTGGAAATATTGAACACCATGATGAAGGCTCCGGCGGAAAGTCCCGTAACAAAAAAGGAAAGGAAGCCGACCTGTCCGAGGTATTCGGGATCCAAAAAGAGGTAAGGCACTCCGAATGTACGCGAGATGGAATTCGTCACCCAGCCGAACAACACCAGCCAATACAACAACATCACCTGGTTCTTCTTGAAAAGAACGATCACCAGTTGAACCGGGAAGGAGAAGAAAAGCCGGTGAAAGGCTTGTCGAGGTGACATTAACGAGGGCATGATGCGCTTACGTGGAGTGAATCCTATTTACAATATACGGTCAGCGCATCTTGCAATGCAGCTTATTGACCAGACATCTTACGCTGTACGATTTCAAGGATCCGTTCTTCCTCCTTTTTTGCCTCAACAATCATCGCATCCGCTTTGCTGACGATGTTATCGGCAAAGGCCTTGTCGTCCAACCCGGAGGCATTGATCTTGACATTCAGAGCGGCTCCCATGACGGCTGAACGGATACAGAGAGCTCCTACACCAGCATCGGTCACCGAGTTGGGATTTCCGTGTTCCGCCATCGCTTTCACCACCTCAAGCGCTGAAAATGCAGCTTCCATTATCTTGAATGTCAAGATCAATGCCTCCGGGTTGGACGACAAGGCCTTTGCCG
>JBJTRB010000227.1:0-28206 GCA_046075925.1 Bacteroidota bacterium
TCTCCACAAACCAACCAAAAAAATCATTACTGGCCGCTCCGTAGAGGGTCTGGCCCAGCCGTTCCCAGGTCGACCCTTGACTATTGAATTGATACACCTTTACATTTCCAGAACTTACACCATTATCTCGACTCCACTTAGCTCCTATGGCAAGCGTTGTCCCATTCCTTGATAAAGACACTGAAAACCTGTGTTGGTGAACACGAATGAAAAGTCTTCCGAGCCCTCTGCTGCAGAGCCAGCGCAGTACACGTTTGAGTTCGCAGTGAATCCTTCACCTGCCGAAGCGCAGGAGGAAAAGCCGATGGAAATGGAATGGAGCACAGAAGTACGTTCTTCGGCTCCTGCCACGGAAGAGAGCGAGACATCCGAGGAAGACGAGTACTTCCGTAAGTCGCGTGAGCGTCTTGCAAGGTTGAAAGCATTGAACTACCGTCTTGGCAGTGGAAACGTGGGCGAACTGGAAAAAGAGCCTGCTTACAAGCGTAAGAATGTCAAATTGGATGCTGTACCGCACTCCAGTGAGTCCAATGTATCCAGATATACGCTGTCCAATGAAGAAGAGAAGAAGCCGCAAATCCGGTCGAACAACTCTTTTCTTCATGATAATGTAGATTGATCCGATTTTTCCTGCCGGCGGACACCGCATTCTCCGCTTCCCCAACGATCTGATTGCATTCGCATCGGCAGACCGTCTCATCCAATGAGCGAGGCCCTCCTTTCACGGAGGGCTTTTTGCTTTCTTCGTACTTTAGCAACTTAAATCCAACAATCATGTCCCTCGAAGAAAGAATCAATTCTGATCTGAAAGCCGCCATGCTGGCCAAAGAAGAAGCCAGCGTCCGCGGCTTACGTGCAATCAAACAGGCAGTATTGTTAGCCAAGACCTCTGGCGGAGGAGTCATTTCGGCTGAAGATGAAATCAAGATGCTCCAGAAATTGGTCAAGCAGCGGAAGGAGTCAGTGGATATCTATCAGCAGCAGGGACGACAGGATCTTGCCGGACCTGAGTTGGAAGAGATTGCGGTCATTGAGCGCTACCTTCCCAAGATGATGTCCGAAGAGGAGGTAATGGTGGTAGTGAAAGCGGCAATCGCCCAATCAGGTGCTTCTACTCCTCAGGAAATGGGTAAAGTCATGGGGATTGTGACCAAACAATTGGCAGGGAAAGCGGATAATAAGCTGGTTTCGCAGTTGGTCAAGCAGCTACTGGGTGGCTGAGTACTGGTTTTTTCGGCCTCTTGTGGGTTTGGATGCGATTATTACCTTTGGACAACCTCCGCCTCCCAAATCCGTTCATTTCGGTCGGCTCTAAGCGGTAGGTGAGTCGATCGAATTATTTTAATTCAATTACCACATGCAAACCGGAACTGTTAAGTTCTTCAATGAATCCAAAGGTTTTGGGTTCATTGTATCCGACGAGACGAAAAAAGATGTGTTCGTGCACCACAGCGGACTCATCGAAAAAGTCCGTGAAAATGACAGAGTAGAATTCGAAGTGACGGAAGGCCGTAAAGGGCTGAACGCCGTCAATGTGAAGCGCGTTCAGTGAGGCATTCTACCAGGAATTTTTCGGGGCTCTTTTTGAGCCCCTTTTTTTATTCCTTTCACCGAGCGATGCCTTTGATTTTACGTATTTTTAGGGCAATATGTCCGCCTCCATGCAGCATGAAGTCGTAGCGGCGATCGATATCGGCGGTACCAACACGGTCTTTGCTTTGGTCGACCGCAACGGTAAGATTCTGCAACGCGGCACCATCCCGACCCGGTCGGAAGCTACCGCTGAATCCTTTATGACGCGGATCGTCTCGGTGCTGAAGGAAATGACGGGTTCATTCAAGCTCCTCGCAGTCGGGATCGGAGCTCCCAACGGAAACTATTTCAATGGAACCATCGAGTTCGCCCCCAACCTTCCCTGGAGAGGCGTCATCAATCTGTCTGGTTTCATCGGCGATTTGCTTTCTGTTCCCGTTTATGTCACCAACGATGCGAATGCTGCGGCACTCGGCGAGAAATTCTTCGGCGATGCCAAGCATATGGATGATTTTCTATTCATCACCTTGGGCACCGGCCTCGGAAGTGGAATCGTAGCGAATGGTCAGTTGGTGTATGGTCACGATGGATTTGCCGGTGAGTTGGGGCACACCATCGTACTGCAGCATGGGCGACCATGTGGATGCGGCCGACGTGGTTGCCTGGAGCAATACTGCAGTGCTACCGGTTTGGTGAAGACGTATACCGAGATACTGCGAAATACCGGCGCTGATGAGCGTTCGATTTCCCACGCTGCCGGCATGAACTCCAAGGATGTATTCGATGCAGCGTTAGCGGGAGATGAGGCTGCATTTTATGCTTTCAATTATACCGGCGAAATCCTTGGCTTCGCTTTGGCGAACAGTGTGGCATATACCAGTCCTGAAGCGATATTTCTCTTCGGCGGACTTGCTGCAGCAGGTGAGCTGTTGTTCACTCCGACCATCCTGAATTTTGAAAAGAACTTATTGTCCATCTACAGGAATAAAGTGAAAATACTTACCTCCGGACTTCCTGAAAACGATGCCGCTGTACTGGGCGCTGCATCCTTAGCCTGGAACGAATCACACAAACATCAATATACACTATGAAACGTTTATTAGCAGTTTACTTTCTTTTGTCAATGCTTCCCGCTTTCGGCGCGGGTCTTGAATCCAAGTACGCTTTGATCCCCTGGCCCAAATCGGTGACCGAAATGCCGGGAGATTTCCTCTTCAACAGAGGCGTGACCATTGTCGTCGACCAGGATACATTGCGTTCCGATGCTGCCATCTTCAATCAGTATGTGATGGACCAGTATGACCTGCAGCTGAATGTCGTTGGAGGTCGTAAGTCTTCAGATGCCACGATTTTCCTTTCTGCATCCGGGCCGAAGGATGCACCAGTCGGATCCTATGAATTGAAGGTCAGCCCTACCGCCATCACCATTATCGGCACAGGAACCGAGGGTGTTTTTTATGGTCTGCAGACTTTGATGCAGTTGCTTCCGGCTGGAAGAACGGATGTCTATAAGATTCCTTGCGTTGCAATCCAGGACTCACCGCGCTTCCCTTATCGTGGCATGCACCTCGATGTCAGCCGTCATTTTTTTCCTGTTGGGTACATCCGTCGCTATATCGACATACTCTCCAAATACAAGATGAATTATTTTCATTGGCACCTCACCGATGATCAGGGTTGGAGGATTGAAATCAAAAAATATCCTGAGTTGCAAAGTGTGAGTGCTTGGCGCAGCGGAACGCTTATCGGCCATTATAATTCCACCCCTCAGCGTTTTGATACGGTGCGTTACGGTGGTTATTATACTCAGGAAGAAGTGAAGCAGATTGTCGCCTATGCGGCTAAACGACATGTGACCATCGTTCCTGAAATCGAAATGCCGGGGCATGCCACTGCCGCGCTTGCTGCCTATCCGCAGCTCTCCTGCACTGGCGGACCCTTTCAGGTAGGGCGTACCTGGGGAGTCTTCTCGGATGTGTATTGTACGAAAGAAGAGACCTTCACTTTCATCAATGATGTGTTGAATGAAGTCTGCGCCTTGTTCCCGGGCCCTTACATACACGTAGGCGGAGACGAGTGTCCGAAAGAGCGATGGAAAGCCTGTGCGCAGTGTCAGTCTGTCATCAAACGCGAGCAACTCAAGAATGAACAGGAACTGCAAAGCTGGTTCATGCGACGTGTAAGCAAGATGTTGCAGGCGAATGGCAAGCGTATGATCGGTTGGGACGAAATTTTGGAAGGCGGACTAGCACCTGATGCCACTGTCATGTCATGGCGTGGATATCAAGGCGGACTCGACGCAGCGCGTCAGGGACATGATGTCATCATGACTCCTACATCGAATTGTTACTTCGATTATTATCAATCGCGGAATCCAGGGGAGCCACTATCCATCGGCGGATATCTTCCCATCAGCAAAGTGTATTCGCTGGAGCCCGTGCCCGCTGAATTGGATGCTAAGCAGGCTTCGCATATCATCGGTGCACAAGGAAACCTCTGGACGGAATATATCCTGAGTCTGTCTCAAGCCGAAGAAGCCATCCTTCCAAGGATGTGTGCTTTGGCTGAAGTCACCTGGACTGCGAAAGATCAGCGCGATTACGATCGCTTCACCAGTTGTCTCTTTTCGAACATGAAAATGCTCCTTTTCCAAGGGTATAGTTATTCAAAAGCGATTTTCGATGTGAACTCGACCATCACGCCGAACGATGGCAAAGGAATCACCATCGCATTGTCAACCGTTTATAAGAACGGTCAGATACGATACACCAATGCTCAGGATTTTCCTACGGATAGGTCGCCGGTCTACACGGAACCTTTCAAAGTGGATCAATCTTTCACTGTTGCAGCCGGTGTCTACGAAGGGAACATGTTGAAGGGAAATGTGCTGGAGCAGATTTTCAGGGTGAATTATGCTACTGGAAAGCAAGTGACGTTGGTGAATCCACCAGACCAAGAATACAACCAAGGCGGAGGCTTCACTTTGGTGAACGGACTCACCGGTCCGCTGCCATGGAATGGAGCCGACTGGCTGGGATTCCGCGGTACTTCACTGGACGCCACCGTCGATCTTGGATCTGTCATGGGAATAAATAAAGTAGCGCTGGATCTCTTATCCGATGAAGGCAGCTGGATTCATTTCCCTAAATCCGTCGAAGTCCAGGTCTCTCAAGATGGAAAGTCGTTTACGAGCATCGCTAAATTGTCCGGCGAGCAACTCGATCCCTCGAAGCGTTTGGTGAAAATCCCTGCCAAGACCTCTGCACGTTACGTGAAGATCATGGCGGAAAATGCCGGCGTCATTCCCGAAGGAAAGCCTGGCGCAGGAAATCCTGCCTGGCTATTTGCCGATGAAATCGTGATCGAGTAAAAAACCATACATGATGCATCGTCGGATCTTCCTTCGCAATGCAGCTCTCCTGGCCGCTCTTGTTCCACTGCGGTCAGCAGCTGCCCGATCATCTTCTAATAAAAAGAAGATCGATGGCCCACTGGTGATTTCCACGTGGGATCACGGATTGGCTGCTAACACCGCTGCATGGGATATCCTGTCGGCTGGTGGCCGAGCCTTGGATGCTGTCGAAGCAGGCGTCAGAATCACCGAAGCCGATCCGAACATCACCACCGTAGGTTACGGCGGAATGCCCGATAGGGATGGTCGCGTTACGTTGGATGCCTGTCTGATGGATGAGTTCTCCAACTGTGGTTCAGTGGCCGCCATTGAGCATATCATGCACCCTGTTTCTGTTGCACGGAGGGTGATGGAAACTACGCCTCACGTCATGCTGGTAGGGGATGGTGCTTTGCAATTCGCTTTGGCCAACGGGTTTGAAAAGTGCAACCTGCTGACGGAGTGCTCTGAAAAAGCATGGAAAGAGTGGCTGAAGGATTCCCAATACAAGCCTATCATCAATATCGAGAACCACGATACCATCGGCATGTTGGCATTGGATGCTGCTGGAAATTTATCCGGCGCCTGCACTACCAGCGGAATGGCTTTCAAACTGCATGGACGTGTAGGTGATTCTCCGATTATCGGTGCCGGATTGTATGTCGACAACGAAGTGGGAGCGGCTACATCCAGCGGTGTCGGTGAGGAAGTGATCAGGATCTGTGGATCACATCTTGTGGTTGAACTCATGCGCCAGGGCGCATCTCCCGCTGAAGCCTGCAAAGAGGCAGTCCACCGCATCATCAAGAAGCAGCCTGAAAAGTCAAAGACGCTTCAGGTAGGCTTTCTGGCACTCAACAAGCAGGGTGAATTCGGCTCGTATGCCATTCAACCCGGATTTACCGTTGCGGTCAAATCCAACTCCATCCAGAACGAGTTGCTCAGCACCAAAAGTCATTACTGATGATATCGCTTGAAGTGGCGTGTGGTAATCTTGCTTCAGTCATAGCGGCTGAGAAAGGCGGCGCACAACGCATCGAGCTTTGTTCGTCATTAGGTGTCGGTGGCCTTACACCTTCTTTCGGTTTCCTGGAGGCCGCTCTTGCTTGTACGGATCTACCGGTATTCGCCATGATCCGCCCGCGTGAAGGGGATTTTCTCTACAGCGAACAGGAAGTGGAAGCCATGATTTCTGATATCAAAATGGCGCGACGAACCGGAGTGCCCGGTGTCGTATTCGGTGCCCTCACTGCTGAAGGTGATGTCGACATGACCATTTGCGAAAGATTGCTGGATGCTGCAGGTCCGATGGAAGCTACATTTCATCGTGCCTTCGATCTGTGTCGTGACCCCTATGAATCCTTCGACAGGATCCGTTCACTGGCGTTTCGTCGCCTATTGACCTCCGGACAAGCTCCTGCTGCACCATTGGGTGTTCTGCTTATTCGTGAGCTGGTCAGGGTGGCTGGCGATGGATTCACTGTGATGGCAGGTGCGGGTGTGCGATCGGATAATGTACAACAGTTGGTCGAACAGACAGGCGTATCGGAAGTCCATCTTTCTGGTAAACAATGGATGGATGGAGCCATGCGTTACAGGCGTGACCATTTGTTCATGGGCGCATCCGGTCAGCAGGAATATTCGCTTGAAATCACCGACAGTGAACAGATTCGAGCCGTGAGGACCCTGCTCGATCGAACTTGATATCCGATGTTCCGTAATCGCATTCTGCTTTTTTTGCTGTCGCTGGCATGTTATCATGCAAGTGGGTCGATTATCACGGTCTCGCTCGATAAGAATTGGGAGTTCCGAAAGGTCGGCGATGCGCTCTTTTTTCCAGCTGTCGTCCCTGGATCCGTTCATCTGGATCTGCTGGAGAACAAAAAAATACCGGATCCTTTTTTATCCGATAATGCGCTTTCGCTTGGATGGATAGATACCGTATCCTGGGAATACAGGACTTTTTTCGTGGTCAATGCTGCTCAACTGCATTCGGAACAGCTACAAATGGAATTCGAAGGACTTGACACTTACGCGGAAGTGTTTCTGAATGGCCATGAGATCCTTTCTGCCGACAATATGTTCAGAGATTGGAAAGTAGATGTCAAATCGTTTTTGAAAAAAGGCAAGAATGAGTTGCGCATTGTTTTTTCTCCTGTTCAATCAATAGCCAAGCAAAAGCAGGAGCAAAATGGACTTTCGCTTCCAGGTGGTGAAAGGGTCTTCGCTCGTAAAGCAGCCTTCCAATGGGGTTGGGATTTTTCTCCTCGCATACTGGGCTGTGGTATTTGGAAACCGGTACGACTGATCATGAGCAGTAAGACTTACATGGAGGATATTCGTGTGCGTCAGCTTGTCTTGACGGACGACAGCGCCTTGGTGGAAGTCAATACCGATGTCCATTCCGCTTCGGGTCATGAAGTTTCACTTCGCTATGTCTGTGACGGATCAGATGTGTTCAAGACAACGGTACTTTCGTCAGGCTTGAATAGGATCCGTGATACCATCACGATTTATCATCCTAAACGATGGTGGGTGCATACGCTCGGCGTGCCTTTTCTTTATTCCATGGAGGTCTCGCTCAGTGATGGGAAGCAACCTGTAGAAATAGACAGTACACGGTTCGGTCTTCGTACGATTGAATTGATACAAGAGAACGATTCGATCGGACGGTCGTTTTATTTCCGTGTGAATGGCATTCCTGTTTTCATGAAAGGTGCCAATGTGGTCCCGCATGATGTGTTCGTTTCGAGATCCGATACCGGCTGGGCAGACAGGGTGATGAATGATGCTCGCTCCTCCCACATGAACATGTTGCGCATTTGGGGCGGAGGAATTTATCCGAGCGAGTACTTTTATGATGCTTGCGATCGAAATGGCATTCTTGTCTGGCAGGATTTCATGGCAGCCTGCTCCATGTTGCCGGGCGACTCCTCTTTCATGAAAAATTTGGAACAAGAAGCTGTCGAACAAGTCTGTCGTCTCAGGAAACATCCATCGCTTGCCATCTGGTGTGGCAACAACGAGGCCGATGAAGGTTGGCACAATTGGGGTTGGCAAAAGGAGTTCGGTTATTCCGAGAAGGATTCTGCCAAGGTCTGGCAGGACTACTTGAACATTTTTCATAAACTGCTTCCTCAAATCGTTGATCGATATGATGCGGATCGCTTCTATTGGCCCAGTTCGCCATCGATAGGATGGGGTAGAAAGGAAAGCCTTTTATCAGGCGATGCACATTACTGGGGCGTATGGTGGGGCATGGAGCCTTTTTCTGTTTACGAAAAGAAAGTAGGTCGTTTCATGTCGGAGTATGGATTTCAAGGGCTACCGGGTATGGCTACTCTTCGTGAGTGGTGCGGTACCGACCGCCTCGATACCACCATGCCCGCTTTGAAGTCGCATCAGCAACACCCTACCGGATTTCAGACGATTACCGCTTACCTGAAGCGGGAGTACAATCACCCGGTCGATTTCAATTCTTATGTCTATCTGACCCAGGTGCAACAAGCTGACGGAATCAGGATGGCTTTGGAAGCACATCGTCGCAATCGGCCAAGGTGCATGGGCACCTTGTTCTGGCAGTTCAATGATTGCTGGCCCGGTATTTCATGGAGTAGCATCGATTATTATGGACGTTGGAAAGCGTTGCAATACACTGTTCGTAGTGCTTTTGAAACGCTATTGATCAGTCCGGTCATCGATAGCAATAGGAAAGTCGACATATATGTCGTATCCGATTCGCTGAACGATTGGTTGGCCCGTATGGAATTGCAGTTGATCGATATGCGCGGCAACTTACGATGGTCTGAAATCGTCGCTGCGGATATCAAAGCGAATACATCAAGTCTGGTCTGTACGCGCGACTTATCCCATATCGTACGCGACGCCGATACATCCAATCTTTTTCTGAATGTCAGATTATTGGTTGATGAAAGAACGGTGAGCGAATGCAATCGTTTTTTCTGTTCGACAAGGTCATTGCGACTGGCTCGACCTTCTTTCACGGTCAGATCCATCGCTTCTGGTAATGGAAAGAATGCCGTAGTCGTACGCACGTCAGTGTTCACTAAAAATGTCGAACTTTCATTGGATGGTTCGCCATCCGAATTCGAAGAGAATTATTTTGACATGTTGCCCGGACGGGACTACGTCGTTTCGGTCCGAAAAAAAGATTTTGTCGATTCCGACATGGCCAGGTTACGCTACCGCTCACTTTACGATACCTACTGAAAAGATGAAAAAAACATTCCTGCTACTACTGGCTCTTTCCACTTTCCGTGCGGTTACTGCACAGGATTACTCCTCGTTCGTGGACCCTATGATCGGCACCGGTGGTGCGGGTCATACATATCCAGGCGCAACAGCTCCTTATGGAATGGTGCAATTGTCTCCCGATACGCGCATCGATGGAAGTTGGGAAGGTTGCAGCGGATACCATCATTCGGATTCCTTGCTATACGGTTTTTCCCATACCCATCTGAGTGGTACCGGTTGTCCGGATTATGGTGATATCCTGTTGTTGCCATTCAGCGGGCCTGCCGTTGTTCCTGCGAAAAAAGCAGCACGCTTCAGCCATGCCACCGAAGTGGTGAAGCCAGGTTATTATTCGGTTCTGTTGGAAGAAGATGGCATCAAAGTCGAACTTACGGCTGGCTTGCGATCCGGATTCCATAAGTATGTTTTTCAGAAGGGAGTATCGGTGCAAGTGCTGTTCGATCTATTGCATCGTGACAAATTATTGGAAGGCACTATTCGACAGGTCTCTCCTACATCCCTGGAAGGTCTTCGCCGTTCAGAAGGTTGGGCTAAGAATCAGGAGCTCTACTACTGTATCGAATTCGATCGACCATTCCGTATGATTCCGGCTACAGGTGATACCACTGGAAAAAGAATGATGCTCCTTTTTGATGGTGATTCCCGTACACTGCAAGCGAAAGTCGGCTTGTCGTCGGTGAGTGAAAAAAACGCATGGATGAATTTGCGCAACGACATAGCCGATTGGGATTTCGACGCAGCCTACGCTAGGGTGAACGCCATGTGGAACAAGGAGCTTTCCCGTATCCGCGTGAGTGGCGCCACTCCGGATCAAATGATAGTGTTTTATACGGCACTCTATCATTGCATGGTAGTGCCGAATACCTTCAGTGATGCAAATGGTGAATATCGCGGTAGGGATGGAAAGGTGCATAAAGCTGTAGGATATACGCAGTATTCGGTTTTTTCGTTGTGGGACACTTTCCGGGCATGGCATCCTTTGATGACTTTGATCGACAGGAAGCGAACGACGGATTACATCAAAACCTTTCTTGCGCAATACAAGGAAGGCGGACTGCTTCCTGTCTGGGAGCTTTGGTCGAATGAAACGGAGTGCATGATCGGCTATCATGCCATTCCGGTCATAACGGATGCCTGGATCAACGGCATACGCGACTTCGATGCCAAGCTGGCCCTGGAAGCCATGATGAAGAGTGCCGAATCGCGCGAGCGCTATGGTCTTGGCGCCTACATCGATGGTGGAAGATTGACGATGGACGATGAGCACGAGGCCGTTTCGAAAACACTTGAATATGCTTACGACGATTGGTGCATTGCACGATTTGCTGCTTCGATAGGTGACTCGTCGGTGTATGAACGATATGTCCGTCGCTCGCAATCATGGAAGAACCTTTTCGATGCTTCAACCGGTTTCATCCGTCCGATAAAAAATGGCGGGTGGTTGACGCCTTTCGATCCCAACGAAGTCAACAACAATTTCACGGAAGCCAATGCCTGGCAGTATACTTTCTTCGTTCCTCAGGATATTCCAGGTCTGCAAAAAATGCTCGGAGGCAAAGAGTCGTTTGAAAGGAAACTCGATGCATTGTTCACAGCCGATGAAAAGACCACGGGAAGGCAGCAGGTCGATATCTCCGGACTCATCGGTCAGTATGCTCATGGAAATGAACCCAGTCACAACATGGCCTATCTCTATGACTATGCCGGTAAGCCATGGAAGACACAAGAGAAATTGCACCAGATCCTGTCAGGCTTCTACAAGCCGGTTCCTGATGGTTTGATCGGGAACGAAGATTGCGGACAAATGAGTGCTTGGTATGTACTGAGCGCACTCGGCATTTATCCGGTCACTCCGGGTTCAGGGTATTTCGCTATCGGCAGTCCGTTGTTCCCAGAAGCGGTCGTCCAGTTGGAAAGCGGCAATCAATTGAAGATCCGTGCGGATGAAGTTTCGGACAAGAACTTCTACATACAGTCAATGACGGTCGGTGGGATTTTTCACGACTCCGCTTTCATTTCAGGTGATCGCTTGAGGGCTGGAGCGACGCTCGATTACTCGATGCGCGATACACCCAATAAGGGATGGGGTTTGTCCTCGTATCCTCATCCTACTATCCGTTCATCGGAAGAGATCGTTCGGGTGCCGATGTTGCTGGTAGGCAGCAAGACTTTTGCGGATTCGATGACGGTAGCGATCAGTTCTAAAACAGATTCTGTTTTCTTCACACTTGACGGCTCGACTCCTTCGGTCAATTCTTCTCGTTACGTGTCGCCTATCGAGATACGTCAAACCTGCACTGTCAGAGCCGTTGCCGTGAAGAACGGTGTCGTCAGCAGCAGCACTTTCGGAAAATTCTATAAGCTCCCTCACCCTGATTGGAAAATCACCATCCTTAGCAAGTACTCATCACAATATTCAGCCGGAGGTCCGGATGGCATCATCAATGGCGTCCGAGGTGAACAGGAATGGCGAAAAGGAGATTGGCAAGGTTATCAGGGGCAGGATTTCGAGGCAGTGATCGATCTAGGACAAGCCAGGGACCTTCATCGTTTTTCAGCCGGATTTCTTCAGGACACCCGCGCATGGATCCTTATGCCGAAGGAAGTGGTATTCTTGGTCTCGGATGATGGGATTGATTTTAAAGAGGTAGGGAGACAAGGACACTCCGTTGAAGCACGCGACATGACTTCGCAAGTACACGATCTTTCATGTCAGGTTAAAACGGTAAGGGCGCGCTATGTCAAAGTGAAAGCGATCAACTTCGGAGATCTTCCATCTTGGCACCTCGGAGCAGGATATCCTGCCTATATTTTCATCGACGAGATCGAAGTGGAATGACCCGGCGCTGATCAGTAATTGTAATACTTGGAGTCCCAGTTGAGATTACTGAACGTCTTATCATAGGTAAGTCCGAACCACAAGGTCATGCCCATCAGACCGATGAATAGATGCAGGCTGAGCCAGACACGCAGGTAGAATTCGCTCTGTGCATTGAAGACATTCAGGATCGATGTTGGGAGCAGGAATGAACACAGGAAACAGGCCGTCATCAGGACGATGAAATAGTTTCGGAAACTCTGCAACGGCCATCCGAGGATCTTCCGATGCCATGAAAGGTCGTTGCCCCATTTGTGGATGAGATAGAAACGTCCATCAGCCAGTTCGGCGAACAGCAACGGGTCTTTGTTGATGTTCTGCAAGTCGAAAAGATGATCGGGTGCGATGATCTTGAATCGCTCGGTTCGTACGCCGTATTTCTTTTCGAAGGCGTTTATTTTGGTGACCGCCTCGTAAGGATATTCTGATTTGAAATACTTGGAGTCAAGGAATCGAAGGCGATACTTAACACATATGGATCGGATCTGTGACAGGGCGAAAATTCGTTCCTGGTCCTCAGGTTGAAGCTCCAATACATTGCCATCGTTTCCGCCTAAGCGACTGAGGACATCCTTGTCTCGGTTAGCGGAGGCTTCCAGCAATGCATGCACATCGTCGAGCACGGTGGTCTGCCTTTTGCGTTCACGGATCAGTTCGGTTTGCAGATTGATTTTGTTGAAGAGCATGGCGTAGGTAGGTCTATGGCTAATTTAATCAACGTATAAGCTTATTAACAAGCTGTTCAATTAAAATGTTCTCTGATTTCAGGTCAAAAAAAAGGGCAGAACCGTAGTTCCGCCCTTTTTTTATTGAAAATCCTGAGATCAATAATCCATACCACCACCCATTCCGCCTGGCATTGCAGGCATAGCGGGCTTGTCTTCTTTGATATCGGCGAGCACGCACTCGGTGGTGAGCAACATGCCGGCGATGGATGCGGCGTTTTCGAGCGCCACACGGGTCACCTTGGTAGGGTCGATTACTCCGGCCGTATAGAGGTTCTCATACTTGTCTGAACGGGCGTTGTAACCGTAGTCTTCTTTTCCTTCACGGACTTTCTGGACGACGATTGAACCTTCCATTCCTGCGTTCGCAACGATCTGACGAAGCGGCTCTTCCAGAGCGCGCTTGACGATACCGATACCGGTCGTCTCGTCGTCGTTGTCACCAACCAACTTGTCGAGTCCGCTGATGGCACGGATGTACGCGACTCCGCCTCCGGGAACGATGCCTTCTTCGACAGCAGCGCGGGTAGCGTGGAGAGCATCGTCAACACGATCCTTTTTCTCTTTCATCTCTACTTCGGTGGGTGCACCGACGTAAAGTACTGCGACGCCGCCAGCCAATTTAGCCAGACGCTCTTGCAGCTTCTCACGGTCGTAGTCGGACGTGGTCGTCTCGATCTGTGCCTTGATCTGGTTGACGCGAGCAGTGATATCGGCTTTCTTGCCAGAACCGCCGACGATCGTGGTGTTGTCCTTGTCGATCGTGACTTTCTCAGCCTTACCGAGGTAAGAGAGGTCAGCGTTCTCGAGTTTGAAACCGCGCTCTTCGCTGATCAGCGTACCACCGGTGAGGATGGCGATGTCTTCGAGCATGGCCTTGCGGCGGTCGCCGAAGCCTGGAGCTTTCACAGCAGCCACTTTGAGTGAGCCACGGATCTTGTTTACCACCAGGGTGGCAAGCGCTTCACCGTCGATCTCTTCAGAGATGATCAGTAACGGATTGCCGGTCTGCACCTGCTTTTCGAGGACAGGGAGAAGCTCCTTCATGGAAGAGATCTTCTTGTCGTAAATCAGGATGTGCGGACGGTCCAGTACAGCCTCCATTTTGTCGGCGTTGGTAACGAAGTAAGGGGAGATATAACCGCGGTCGAACTGCATGCCTTCCACGATTTCTACCGTGGTCTCGGTGCCCTTGGCTTCCTCAACGGTAATGACGCCTTCCTTCTTGACTTTTGCCATGGCATCTGAAATCAGTTTACCGATTTCAGCGTCGTTGTTGGCGGAGATGCATGCTACCTGTTCGATCTTCTTGTTGTCGTCGCCGACTTTCTTGCTCATCTTCTGCAAGGTCTCAACGACTTTATCGACTGCCTTGTCGATGCCGCGCTTCAGGTCCATCGGGTTGGCTCCGGCAGCTACGTTCTTGAGGCCGGCTGTTACGATGGCTTGCGCAAGTACGGTAGCGGTGGTGGTGCCGTCACCGGCTACGTCAGCGGTTTTGGAAGCGACTTCCTTGACCATCTGAGCGCCCATGTTTTCGATGGAGTCTTTCAATTCGATTTCCTTGGCGACAGATACGCCGTCCTTGGTGATGGATGGAGCACCGAATTTCTTATCGATGATGACGTTGCGACCTTTAGGTCCGAGCGTCACTTTTACTGCATTAGCCAATGCGTCGACGCCTTTCTTGAGTTTCTCGCGGGCGTCCACGTTGAAGGTGATTTTTTTTGCCATTGCTTGTTGTATGTTTAGTGGTTAATGTATCGTTGATGGATAGTGTAATGCTATAGACGCAATCAGATAACCGCGAAGATGTCGCTTTCGCGCATGATCAGGTATTCCCGGCCTTCGATTGTGATTTCGGTTCCAGCGTATTTACCGTACAGAACGGTATCGCCCACCTTCACAGTCAAGGGCTCGTCTTTTTTGCCTGCACCGACAGCCACGATTTTTCCGCGCTGCGGCTTTTCTTTAGCGGTATCCGGAATGATGATTCCTCCGGCAGTTTTCTCTTCAGCCGGTGCTGCTTCGACCAGTACTCGGTCTGCAAGGGGTTTTAAGCTTACTTTACTCATAGTGGATTTGATTTTAAGGTTGGATTAGTGGTTTTTAAGGGAGCCCCGAAGGGTCATTAATTGTGCCAGTGGTTCATTGTCAAGATTTCACTGCCAACTTTTCAATTTTTCTGACATCCTTTCAGCCTCCGTACCCGCATGATTATGACAACGTGGCAAAGGTTAGGGAGGGCGTGGTTAAGTGATTCCGGTTGGTTCCTTAAACACAAAATGCCGTCGTGGGACGGCATTTTGTGTTTAAGGGGGATAGCTTATTGACCAGCAGGTGCCGGTTGAGCCGGAGCTTGTTGAGCTGGAGCTTGTTGAGCAGGTGCCGGTTGCGCCGGAGCAGCTGCATTGTCGATTTGTTCTTTCATGGAAGACTCCTGACCAACTTCTCGTTCATCTGCAGATGGCAAGGAGAAGCTGGCGACAAGGCAAAGCACTACCAACGTAATGGCCAGACCCCATGTGAGCTTCTCGATGAAGTCAGTCGTTTTTTTAACGCCCATCAGCTGGTTGGAGCCGATGATGCCGGAGGCGATGCCTCCTCCTTTTGGGTTTTGGACAAGTACTACCAGGACGAGCAATACGCAAACCAGAATAATGAGAATGGTTATGGCTGTGAACATATTCTTAGAGGTCTTCGGAGGTGGAATTCAGTTGATTATCGATTTTCCGGACAAGGGCCGCAAAGTAAGCGTTTTTTTCCGGATGAAGCAAGCGCAGCCGCTCGTAGGCAGTACGGGCCTTCAGGAGATTCCCCTGGTCGGCATAGATCTTTGCAAGTGTTTCAGAAACAAGGTCTTCGTGCTCTTCCACGCTGCGTTTTGCCTGCATCGAAGGGTTGAAGAATTCGGGTTTGGGCTGTGGGACGATTCTGGGTTCTGATTGTATGAATCGTTCGATCAAATCGCCTCCCTTTGGAGATGCTGGACTTTTCTTTTCGTCAAAACTCACTTCCCTGTTCCCGACCACCTCGAACGTGGATTCTTCCTTGTCCTCTATCAATTCAAATTGTCCGAAACCACTCACCGTATTCGTTTTCAACCACCCGAAAAAGTCAGTCGGACCGGAATGAGCAGCAACCGGCAAAGCGGGTTCAAGTCGGGATGCCGCCGGAATGGAAGGAAGTTTCTCGAGCTCCTTCAGGAAGTTCTCCTCCAATACATGACCCAATTCCAGTTGTTCCAATCCAGTGGTGCTGCTTTCCTCACGAGTCGATTCGGTGGATGGTTCTTGTGATGCAACAGGCTCCTTTGATTCCGGTTCGCCGACGGGCGATTCTTGTTCGCCCAGTATCTGTTCCAACTTGCGACGGAATATCTCTTGTGGGTCTTCCGTCAATGGCTCAGGAAGCATGCCGGCAGTCACCGATTCGCTGGGGTGAAAATCATGCAGGTGCGATAGGTCTTTCGATTCAGGAAGTTGCTCCGATGCTGGGGCAGCAACTGGAGCAGCATCTCCCATGATGTAACTGGAAGCATCTTCCACAGGAGCATGCACTTGCACTTCAGGGAGTGATTCGTCGATGCTGAACGGAGAAGGCTCAACAGTAAGTGGAGATCCGGTCGCAACGCTGGATGATCCGTGGATGAGGTTGAACAATGCAGTACGGTCTGGAAGGCACGCAGCGGTTCTGCGCAGCTGTTGGTCGTAGCCTACATGGTCTTGGATATGCATGGCACCGGTCAGCAACAAGTGGCCGGTTTGGCAATAGGGATAATCGCGAACGAAGTCCTGCAGCAGGGCCAGATCGGACCGTTCATCGGCCAATTTCCTCTCAAGCAACCTTCTGAAATGCCGATAATCCATTACCAGTTGATGAATGCTTTGTTGAATATGTCGTCCACCAATTGGTCGGTTACTTCCTGCACGAGCTGGTCTTCGATGGTCGAAAGGTTCACCTGACTGTCATAATCCGTGAAACGTGTGAACGAGGATTCAAAGCTGTTCTTTTCGTCCTTCTTGTTCGTATACTTCACATTCACAGTGATGGATAAACGGTTTTTGGCAGCAGTCTCGTTCGGCAGGATGTTCTGCGGTGTGATGGTATAGCCGGTGATTGTTCCTTCGAAAAGGACATCGCCGCCTCGCTCGACAGGCGAAAGGCTGGTCTGTGATACGAATTTCTGCTTCAGTTTCTCCGTGAAGAATTGCCCAAGTGCCGGTGGACCAAGTGCCGCCGTCTTGTTGAAGTAATTCACGGTAAGGGTTTTTATCTCCGGTGAAATGGACGCGCCCGAAAGTGAATAGTTCACCTTGCAGCTTGTGAGCAGCAGGGCGATACCGAATAACATGGCGTAAACTGATTTCATCGGTGTGATGGCGTGTGGCGTCTAAGATGCGAAATCCATGGCAAAATTGAATGGGATCCTGGATGCCTTATTCCCTGATGCCGTATTCGTTCATTTTTCGATAAAGTGTCCTTTCCGAAATCCCCAATTCCCTTGCTGCATTCTTCCTTTTGCCTTTGTGTTTTTCCAAAGCCTTCCGGATGAATTCTTTTTCTTTTTCTTCCAATGAAAGTGATTCCTCCACTTCAACGTGTGGATGCAAGGGCTGAAGCACCGCAGGTGATCCGGTACTCACCTGTGGCGTGTGGATGGTGATGGTCGGATCCGAAGTGGGGATGACCTGACTGGATGTGGTTTCCGGTTGCAAGCGGTCGATCAATGGTGCATTTCGCTCCCTCCAGGAGGCATCACCACCGTGTTGGATGATGTCATTGATAAGCGCTTTCATGTCGTTCATGTCCTTCTTCATTTCAAAAAGGACTTTGTATAACAGCTCGCGTTCGGAAAACTCTTGACCCGTTTTGCTTCCATCCTTCATGAGCACCGGCGCAGTCGTCAGTGGTGCAGGGGGGAGGTATTGCAGCAGCGTTTCGCTGTTGATGTCCCTGCGTTTTTCAAGAATGGAAAGCTGTTCAGTGATGTTCTTTAACTGACGGATGTTTCCGGGCCACCTGTACTGGGTGAGCAGTTGGACCGCATCAGGCGTGAGCGTAACGGAGGGCACTCTGTATTTTTCAGCAAAATCACTGGCGAATTTCCTGAATAACAAATGGACATCCTCGGTGCGGTCACGCAAGGGTGGGATGCGGATCGGAACAGTGTTCAATCGGTAATACAGGTCCTCCCGGAACCGACCGTTTTCAATGGCGGTAAGCATGTCCACGTTGGTGGCTCCGACGATCCGGACATTCGTTTTCTGCACCTTGGACGAGCCCACCTTGATGAACTCGCCGGTTTCCAGGACTCGGAGCAGTCGCACCTGTGTGTTCAGCGGCAGCTCGCCTACTTCGTCCAGAAAAATGGTTCCGCCGTTGGCTACTTCGAAATAACCTTTCCGTGCTTCATGAGCTCCGGTGAAGGCGCCTTTCTCGTGTCCGAACAATTCAGAGTCGATCGTCCCTTCGGGAATGGCGCCGCAATTCACTGCGATGAAGGGTCCGTGTTTGCGTGGACTCAACTGGTGGATGATCTGCGGAAAAACTTCCTTTCCTACACCGCTCTCTCCGAATATCAATACGCTGATTTCCGTAGGGGCGACCTGCTTGGCAACGTTGATGGCATGCTCCAGTTGCGGCGAATTGCCGATGATGCCGAAGCGCGCCTTGATATCCTGAATGGTCATTTTTTCATTAGGGTTGATGGAAGCCTTTGTGCGACTTCTTTAAAATACTCACGACTCGTGACGGAAAAGGGTCACAACGTCACTGCTACTCCGATCAAAGTGGCCGATGTGCAGTCGTTCACTTTCACATCCACATATTGTCCCGGCTGCACGTCCCCGCTGGGAAAAACGATCACCTTGTTTTCCGAATTACGTCCCGACAAATGCATATCGGATCGCTTCGAAACAGCCTCGGCAAGCACCCGATGCACCTTTCCTACATGATTACGATTGCTAATCAACGACAAACGGTTCTGCAAGTCGATGATTTCGGTCAGTCGACGCGTTTTTACTTCTTCGGCGATATCATCCGGATATTTCCGTGCAGCAAGTGTTCCTGGTCGCTCGGAGTATTTGAACATATAAGCATAATCGTAGCCGACCTGCTCCATCAGCGAGAGGGTGTCGCGATGTTGCTCTTCGGTCTCTCCACAGAAGCCGGTGATGATATCGGTTGAAATGGCGCAACCAGGAACGATCTTGCGGATGGCATCGATCCGGTTCAGGTATTGTTCGCGCGAGTATCCGCGATTCATCTTTTCCAACACCTCGGTATTTCCCGATTGAACAGGAAGGTGGATGTATTTGCAGATGTTATCGTATCGTGCCATCACATGAAGGACAGCATCGGTCATGTCACGTGGATTGGAAGTGGAAAATCTGACACGCAGGTCGGAGTCGATGGACGCTACACGCTCCATCAGGTCGGCGAACGTCGTGTAGTGACGCTGCTCTTCTTCCGGTAATCGATGCTCCAATGCGGCCTGTACGGTATCCGCCTCAAGATCCTTCTTCGGTCCGCCGCCCCACCATAGATAGGAGTCGACATTCTGTCCCAGTAAGGTGACTTCGCGATAGCCTTTTTGAAACAGGTCTCTGGCTTCGGCAACGATACTTTCAGGATCACGGCTGCGCTCCCGCCCACGGGTGAACGGGACCACGCAGAAGGAGCACATGTTGTCGCATCCGCGCATGATGGAGATGAAAGCACTCACACCATTGGTGCCCAGCCGGACCGGACTGATTTCAGCATAGGTCTCCTCTCTGGACAACAACACATTCACCGCTTTTTGTCCGGTTTCTGCAGCTGCAACCAAATTGGGCAGGTCACGGTATGCGTCAGGTCCGACCACCAGGTCGACCAATTTCTCTTTCTCTAATAACTCATCCTTCAAACGCTCAGCCATGCATCCCAGCACGCCGATCACCAGGTCTTCGTTTTTCTTTTTGGCACTTCGGATCTCACGCAACCTCGACCAGACCTTTTGCTCGGCATTGTCGCGTATTGCGCACGTATTCAAAAGGATGAGATCGGCTTCATCCATGGACCGCGTGGTGGAATACCCGCTGTCGGCCAGGATGGAGGCTACGATTTCACTGTCCGAGAAATTCATCTGACAGCCATAACTTTCCAAAAAAAGCTTCTTTTGTCCTTTACCAGAGCCGGTCATCAGCACCTCGCCCTGTCTCTTCTCGTCAATCTCCTTGTTACCGTGCATTTCCATGGGAAAGCAAAGGTACGCCAATTAGGAGCGTCTGACAAGATGACATGGCGTATGTAATCAATTGTAAATCAATCGAATTTATCCTATCTCTCTGAAGCCGCCAATCCCTTCGAATGCTCGATTACCGCTATACTTGTGGCCTATTTATGATGTGCAGTCTACTTGCCAGGTACCTGGTTTTCATTTGCCTGCTGATGTCACTGCTTTCAAGTGGTCAGCCGTGCGATTACAGTTTGAATTTTTCGGGGCAGCATTCATTTGTGGTCTGTGGACCGGGAAGCTATTATAATGATAAGAGTGCATTGACGGTGGAAGCGTGGGTGAATCTGCGCAATCCTTTTCTTATTCAGAAAATAGTCGGCAACACGGACTCGGCGAACTATTCCGGATTCAGTCTTGGTGTTCAGAACAACCGATTGTTCTGTCAGATCATCGATTCAACGGGTACTACTCAAGGTTTTGTGGCTGGTCCTGTGCCAGCGAATACCTGGACGCATCTGGCATTTTCTTATCAGCGGGCCGGCCGGTGCAAAGGGTACATCAATGGTATTCAAATCATCAGTTTTCCGGCTACCCCATTTCCAATAGGCAATTCCGGGATTACCGATTTGGTCATAGGCGCTGCAGCGTCGAATCAGTACCTCTACGGTGTTGATGGCCTGATCGATGAGGTGCGTATCTACAATTATCCTCGCACCACTGCAGAGATCAGAGAAGACATGCGATTGGGACTTCCGGGCCCGGCTCCGGGCTTGATAGGCTATTGGAGGTTCGGCGAGGGTTTCGGCGCCACCACGCAGGATCTTAGTCTGGGCAATCATCCTGGATTGCTTTCCGGCACGCTGCTTCCGACTTGGCTCCCCGCCGAGGGACCATACGGCGCAGGGACCAGTGAACTCGCTTCGGTGAATGGGCCATTGGATTTCGTCAATCAAGGTGTCCGTATTGACACGACCTCTGCCGCCATCGCTGATACGTTCGTTGTTTCTGAAATCGATTGTCCGCCCAATGTGTTGCCGACGGGCAGCAATTCCTATACTCAGGGTTACTGGATCATCGATCAGTATGATTCGACAGCTGGACTCCGTTATGATCTGACCTTTTCGCTTGACAGTGGTTCTGTCGATACGTCCGACGCAATCACTCCCGGAAATTTTACGCTTTATCGACGCGACCTGTTTTCAGTGGGACCCTGGAATGCGATCACGACCGGTGCAAGCGCCTCGACTACATTTTCTGCTGTGACTTTTCTTGGCGTCGATCGTCCAGGTCAATACATGATCGGCTGTATTGGAAATTCTTTACTCGGGTCGAATGAACTAGCACGCGAGTTCACTGTGTATCCGGTTCCAGCCGACCAATCGATCGTACTGAAAGGCGTGCAACTGGCAGGAGATGAAACTTTGTTTTTGAAAGACATGCAGGGAAGTAGTCACCCCTGTGTCTATTCTCTCTCAGGTGAACACAGCATTCGCATTTCAACGGGTGAATTACTGGACGGATGCTATCTGCTGTATGTTCCGGCCAATAGTCGTATGGCAGTGGAAAAGATCGTCTTGATGCACCGTTGAATCATCTGATCAAGTCGTTGATCGACCACTTGCATGCATTGCTTGAAAAGGAGGCAGGAACAGTCGATTTAAGACGCTTGAAATTTGAAAAGAAAATAATTCCGTTTATTTGCGGCCATTGTAGGAAAAGGAAATGTCGAAAAATCTCGTGATTGTCGAGTCTCCCGCGAAAGCGAAGACCATTGAAGGATACTTAGGAAAAGACTTTACCGTCAAATCCAGCTACGGCCACGTGCGTGACTTGGTGAAGTCTGGCATGGGTGTGAAAGTGGATGACAACTTTGAGCCGGTCTACGAAGTGAGTCCGGACAAAGAGCAAGTCATCACCGAGCTGCGAAGACTGGCAAAGAAGGCGGAAACGGTATGGCTGGCGACTGACGAGGACCGCGAAGGGGAAGCCATCTCGTGGCACTTGTGTGAAGCGTTGGGGCTCGATGAAAAAACGACCAAGCGCATCGTCTTCCATGAAATCACAAAGAAGGCCATCCTCAAGGCGATCGAGACTCCTCGGATCATCGACCGTAATCTGGTGGATGCGCAGCAGGCCAGACGTATCCTTGATCGCTTGGTAGGCTTCGAACTTTCTCCCATACTCTGGCGCAAAGTCCGTCCGCAACTTTCAGCCGGTCGCGTGCAATCGGTCGCCGTCCGTCTCATCGTCGAGCGGGAAAGGGAAGTCGACCATTTCAAAATCACCTCTGCGTATCGTGTCACAGCTCTTTTCGATGTGAACGGTCGCACCTTCAAAGCAGAACTACCTAAGAAATTCGCCACCTATGAAGAGGCGGAAGCTTTTTTGAAAAGTTGCATCGGTTCCTCCTTCAACGTCGAGTCATTGGAAGTGAAACCCGGGAAGCGTTCCCCCTCGGCGCCCTTCACCACCTCCACGCTTCAGCAGGAAGCTGCACGTAAACTGGGTTATAGCGTATCGCAAACCATGGTGCTCGCACAGCGGTTGTATGAAAGCGGTAAGATAACCTACATGCGTACCGATAGTGTGAATCTTTCGAACGACGCATTGGAAATGGCGCAGCGCGTGATTACGGGCAACTACGGTCCTGAATATCATGAGCGACGCCAATACAAAACCAAACAGGCATCCGCGCAGGAGGCTCACGAAGCGATCCGTCCCACCGACATGGCCGTGGATTCGGTCGAAGGGGAATCGCGTGAGCAACGTTTGTACAACCTGATTTGGAAAAGGACACTGGCATCCCAGATGTCCGAAGCCAGACTGGAGAAGACGGTTGTAACCATTTCCTCCGATAAAGCCACTGAAAAATTCGTCGCCACAGGTGAAGTCATCAAGTTCGATGGATTTCTCAAAGTCTACATGGAAAGCAACGATGACGAGGAAGATGAGCAGCAGGAAGGATTGCTTCCTACCATGAAAGAGGGTGAAAGTCTGACGCTTCGTGAAGCAACCGCCACCGAGCGCTATACGCATCCTCCAGCTCGTTTCACTGAGGCTGCGTTGGTGAAGAAACTCGAAGAACTCGGTATCGGACGTCCTTCCACGTATGCTCCTACGATTTCCACCATCCAGAAACGCGGATACGTATCCAAAGAAGAACGGATGGGCAAAGAGCGCAATTATCGCATGTTGCACCTTGCTGACAACAAAATCCAGTCGGAGATCCGTACGGAAATAACCGGGGCCGAGAAGAACAAGATGTTCCCTACCGATATCGGTATGCTGGTGAACGACTTCCTGGTCCAGTATTTCAAAGACATTCTTGATTTCAATTTCACGGCCTTCGTCGAAAAGGAATTCGACGATATCGCCAATGGCGAGTTGAAATGGCAGAACATGTTGAAGGAGTTTTACAAGCCCTTCCACAAGACGGTCGAGGATACTGCACGTGATTCCGAAAGAGTCACGGGTGAGCGTATACTGGGCAAAGACCCCGCCTCCGGTCATACCCTCCTGGTGCGTGTCGGCCGTTTCGGTCCGATGGCACAGATCGGTACGGGCGACGAAACAGAAAAGCCACGTTATTCGAAGCTTCGCGCCGATCAGCGACTCGATACCATCACGTATCAGGAAGCTTTGGATCTGTTCAAGCTTCCGCGTACTGTCGGGCAGTTTGAAGAGCAGGATGTGGTGGTTTCGGTTGGTCGATTCGGTCCCTACATCCGCTTGGGCGACTTTTTTGTTTCTCTGAAAAAAGAAGACGACCCGTATACTGTCACGTACGATCGTGCAGTCGAACTCATTTACGAGAAAAGAAAAGTGTTGGCCGAACGGATCATCAAGTCGTTCGACGAGGATCCGGAAGTTCAAATACTGAATGGGCGATGGGGGCCATACGTTTCTTTCAAAGGACGTAATCTGCGCATTCCAAAAGGGACCGAGCCATCCAGTCTCTCGTTTGACGACATCGTGAAGTTGGCCGAGTCGACACCCGAATCAACGGGTCGCGGACGTTTTGGAAGATTCGGTCGGAAAGCGGCTGGCACTGCCGAAGGCGCTCCGTTGAAGAAAGCGGCTGCAGGTAAAGCGACTGCAAGAAAAGCTCCTGCAAAAAAGGCGGCTGCACCTGCTAAGAAAGCGCCTGCAACAACGGCTGCTCCCAAGAAAAGTGCGGCTCCTAAGAAGAAAGCGGCATCCAAAGCTCCAGCGAAAAAGGCTGCTCGAAAGAAGTGATCCTTTTCCCGAATCCGGACTTTCCACACGAACTTTGTTGAATATCCGTGGGGTCAGCTTCTCGAAGGGTGTTGGCAGTGGACTATTTTCGTGATCCACACCAATTCCATCCCCATGGAGATAAAAGAGTATTTAGAGCCGCTGAGTCCGTTACAATTCGATACTTACACGGAAAAGAAGAATTGCATGGGCCATGTGGTCCATAAATTCCTTTCGGAAGATCATTTTCCGGAATTGGAAGGGTATCACATCGCGATCCTTGGAGTGGAAGAGGAAAGAGGTTCTGTCGGGAATCCCGGTTGTTCTGAAGCTCCAGACCATATTCGGGAGCAATTTTACGAGCTGAAGCAGGCCCGGTATCCTTATAAGATTGTGGATTTGGGTAATTTACGTCCGGGAGAAACGCTGGAAGACACCTATGCGGCTGTAGCCTTTGTCGTTTCTGAATTGCTGCGCTTGGGAGTTCTTCCTGTATTGATCGGTGGCAGTCAGGACTTGACGCTTGCACAATACATGGCCTATCAGCGTCTCGAGGAAACCGTCAATATCGTGGCGGTGGATGCGCACTTCAACCTGGGCAGGATGGACGATCGGATGTCGTCTGATTGTTATGTGGGCAAGATCGTGATGCAGGAGCCGAATTTCCTTTTCAACTTCTCCAACGTAGGGTACCAGAGTTATTTTGTGGGAAATGATCAAGTAGAGTTGATGGAAAAACTCTATTTCGATGCCTATAGGTTAGGGAATGTGCGGAAGGACATGGAGGAAGTGGAACCGATCGTACGCAATGCGGATATCTTATCGTTCGATATGACAGCTGTCCGGATGAGCGATGCACCAGGTAACGGTAACGCATCTCCCAATGGGTTTTATGGTGAAGAAGCTTGTCAGATCGTGCGCTATGCAGGCATGAGTGATAAATTGACCTCCTTTGGAATATTCGAAAGCAATCCCGCTATGGACATTCGTTCGCAGACCTGTGTGTTGGCGGCACAAATGCTATGGTATTTTCTGGAAGGTTATTACAACCGCAAGCGCGACGTTCCACTCAAAAGCAAGACCGGTTTTCTCAAGTACCGTGTCAGCATGAAGCAGGCGGAACAAGAAATCGTCTTTTATAAGAGTGAAAAAAGCGAGCGCTGGTGGATGGAAGTGCCTGTGCCGAACGGCAAGGTGCGGTACGAACGGCATCATCTCGTTCCATGCTCTTATCGCGATTACGAAACCGCCTGTCGGGACGAAATGCCCGAGCGCTGGTGGCAGGCCTTTCAAAAACTTTCCTGATTCAGCCTGCCATACCCCTAATTGGTGCCCTGACAGGTAACATTTAGGCCTACTTTCTCGTGTAACTCCCTTGAACTGGATATAAGTTCGGAGTGGGTCAGAGGTACGAACGAGGCAGTTGCTTCGGGCTGTATTTCTTCCTTACTTTACCGACTGGACGTTGGGGAACTGTCCGTTTTATTGCCAAAAAAGGGGAAACCAAATACGTGAATCGTAGGATTTCATTCGTACGCTTGTTGCTTGCAGCCATTTCGGTTCCACTGTCCGTATTCGGGCAACAGGATCCGCAATTCAGTCAGCACATGTTTGCCAGGCTACCCATCAATCCGGGTTATGCCGGATCCAACGAGGCCATCTGTGCTTCCTTGCTCTACCGTAATCAATGGACCGGTTATGGCGGCGAACCTAAAACTGCCTTGTTCAATTTTGATATGCCGGTCGATGCCTTGCATGGAGGAGTAGGGCTCTCCGTTTATGCCTCTGACCGACTCGGACCGGAAAACAACTTGAATATCCGTGGTGCATATGCCTACCGGATGAATCTGGGCTCGGGTAACCTTGGTCTGGGTGTCGATTTCGGCTACCATCAGAAATCATTCAATGCCGACTTCGTTTACAACGATCTTGGTGATAATCGAATTCCAATGGACGGGGCAAGCGGCGGCTCATTGGATTTTGGTTTCGGACTTTATTATAATTCAGAAAAACTCTACGTCGGACTTTCTTCCACCCACCTCCAAGAAGGGGAAATCAATTACGACAATTTCAGGAGTACCCTGGCCCGGCATTATTGGTTGATGGCCGGTTACAGTGCTGAATTATCCCCCTCCCTTACCTTGAAGCCGGCGCTCTTGGTTAAAACCGATGCCGTTTCAACCCAGTTTGATTTTAACGCTAATTTATTGATTAATAATAGATTCTGGGTTGGCGGAGGCTATCGACTCGAAGATGCTGTAATAATCATGGCCGGAATCGACCTTGTTCCCAATTTGAAATTGGGTTATTCGTATGATTTCACGACTTCTGCCATAAGAACGTATTCCACCGGAACGCACGAAGTGATGTTGGGCTACTGTTTCCGGCCCGTTAAGGCCACAAAACGCATGTTCCATCGCAATGTAAGAATGCTTTAAAATCTCATCGAGCTCACCTTAATGCTTCCTTTATATTTGAAAAATACTGTAGATTTGGTGGTTTATACCATTACCCGAATAAACAGCAACCATAATTAAATAATCGTCAACGGGTATCGTTGACCACCTACAAATCAGATCACCACAACAATGAATTGGATGACAAACGGGATGAAGAAATTCGGATTCCTCCTCCCTATCGGAATGTTGGCTTTGATGGGTTGCGGAAGCAGCAACAAAGGCGAACTCACGGGCGTACTTGGTCGTGAGAAATGGTTCCAGCCCGACCCGTATGGTATGGTGTTCATTCCTTCCGGCTCCTACAACATGGGAACCAGTGATCAGGATGTTCCTTATGCTGTTACGGCTCAGGCTAAGTCGGTGACCATTCCAGCGTTTTACATGGATAACACCGAGATCACCAACAACGAATACCGTCAGTTCGTGTACTGGGTACAGGATTCGCTGGCTCACCGCCTCATCGGTGCAGAACATCTGCTCGAAGAGGGTGAATATGGGGAGCGCATCAATTGGAAAGCCAAGATCAAATGGGAAGACGAGCAGAACCAGGAAGTCCTCGCTGAACTCTTCCTTCCTGAAACGGAGCGTTTCTATCGTCGCAAAGAAATCGATACCCGTAAACTCAATTTCGAATATTATTGGATCGACCTTCGTGAGGCCGCACAGCGCGATAACCGCGAACAAGGCAAAGTCGATCGTTCGGTATTCATTAAAAAGGATGTGATCAATGTCTATCCTGACACGCTTGCATGGATTCACGATTACACGTATTCCTACCACGAGCCACTCACCCAGATGTATTTCTGGCATCCAGCCTACGACGACTATCCGGTTGTCGGTGTGACATGGAAGCAGGCCCGCGCCTTCTGTATCTGGCGTACCCAGCTCATGAACAGTTATCTGGCCGATGAGGGCGGTGCGTATGTTCAGGATTTCCGTCTTCCTACCGAAGCGGAATGGGAATACGCAGCACGCGGCGGTCTGGAGCATTCACCGTTCCCATGGGGCGGCCCCTACATCCGTAACAGCCGTGGCTGTTTCCTCGGCAACTTCAAACCCATGCGTGGAAGTTACCAGGACGATGGTGGTGTGTACACTGTAAAGGCCACTTCTTACTGGCCCAACGATTATGGGCTCTATTGCATGGCTGGAAACGTTTCCGAGTGGACCAGCAATGCGTACGACGAATCAGCCTATAGCTTCACGCACGATATCAGCACGGACTATATGTATGAAGCGAAGGAGTCTGACCCGCCAGCCATGAAGCGCAAGGTGATTCGCGGAGGCTCTTGGAAAGACGTGCAATACTATCTTCAAAACGGATCTCGTACTTACGAATACCAGGATACTGCAAAATGTTACATCGGTTTCCGCTGCGTGCAGAGCTTCCTCGGTCGTGATAAGGCCGATTATTGATCCAAGACTGTTAGTAAACTATTTTCGAAAATCGGATTCCTTGTCGCAGGTTGACGTAGGAATCCTATTTTTGATTTGATATCAAGACAACCAAA
>JBJTRB010000228.1:0-3177 GCA_046075925.1 Bacteroidota bacterium
GGCCATGGCCTTTCTGGCCTTGTTGCTGATCGGTGCATTATCGTTGCTGCTCTCATGTTACTCTGATAATTCAATCGGACCGATCATCACCACGATGGCGATCGTGATCCTATTCACCATCATCGGCACTCTTGAGATCCCGCTGTTCGATAAGCTGAAGCCGTATCTGTTCACCACTCACATGAGTGCGTGGCGTTCCTTCTTCGAAGACCCGCTGCCTGTCAATGAAATACGATCGTCCATCCTGATCCTGTCCGGACATATCATCGTTTTTCTTGGCCTGGCGATCCGGCATTTCAACAGAAAGGATATCCTGTCATGAAACGTTACTTATTGCTGATATCATTGCTGTTCGTTTCTGTAATCACTACTGCGCAGGATGTAAGGGAGTTATTGCGTGAAGTGAATGCACGATTCATGTCGGTACGCGATTACCGGGCAGATGCGCTCATTCGTGCTGACATTCCCTTCGTACGCATGATGCCCGTCCGAGCGACGGTCTTCTTCAAACAACCGGATCGCTTCAAAGTCGAATCAAAGGGTATCGCCTTGTTGCCCCGCCAAGGTTTCGATCAGATGTTCCGGAATCTGCGCGATACGAATGGATACTTTCCGGTCCCCCAGGGAGAAGAAATGGTGAGAGGAAGCCTGTCTAAAATCATCAACATCTTGCCGTTGTCTGATACAGCTGACCTTGTTCTTGGAAAACTGTGGATCGATCCTTCAAGGAAATTGGTGATTCGCTCCCAAATGACGACGCGCAGCAACGGCACCGTCACGGCTGATTATTTCTTCGGCAAGCATGCATCCATGGCTTTGCCGGATAGCATGACCTTTACCATCGATACGCGCAAATTCAAGATACCGAAAGCGGTTGCGGCCGATTTGAACGATACAGGCAAGAAGGACGCAAAGAAGTCGCCCGAACGTTCGAAGGGGACCATCCGTATCGCTTTCAGCGATTACGTGATCAACAAAGGGGTAGCGGACGAAAAGTTCCGCAAGTGAACTACTATTTCCTCTTCAAGGACGGTAAGGCTCATCCAAAGCATGCAGAACGAGTCCGCTGCGTAACTTCGGCTCGAACCAGGTCACTTTAGGAGGCATGATCAGTCCGGCATCGGAGATGTCGATCAGCTGCTTCATGGTGACCGGAAACAAGGCGAAAGCGACCCGCATATCTCCGCTGTCGACCCTTCGCTCCAATTCGCCTAATCCGCGCAAACCTCCTACAAATTCGATGCGTTTATCGGTCCGGAGATCCTTAATGGATAAGATAGGCTCCAATACTTGCTTAGAGAGCACGGTGACATCCAACACTCCGATAGGGTCAGTGTCATCATAGGTTCCGGGACGAGCGGAAAGTCGGTACCAACTTCCATCGAGATACATGCTGAACTCATGAAGCTGAGAAGGTCGGTAGGCAGGCTTTCCCTTTTTTTCGATTTCAAAACCTTCACTCAACTTTTTGAGAAAATCCTCCGAAGACATTCCGTTCAGGTCTTTCACCACACGGTTGTAGTCCATGATAGCAAGCTGGTCGTCCGGAAAATGAACCGCCAGGAAATAATTGTATTCTTCGTCGCCACGATGTCCGGGATTGGCGGTACGTCGCTCGGCGCCTACCAAAGCAGCAGCAGCCGTGCGGTGATGTCCATCGGCCACGTAGACAGACGGAACGTTTCTGAAAGCTGTTTGAATTTCAGCAATCACTTTACTGTCGTCGACCACCCAAAAGGTATGACCGATACCATCATCAGCCACGAAATCATAAATGGGTGCTGACTTGATTTGTGCATTCACGATCGCATCAAGTGCCGGCGACTTCGGGTAAGCGAAGAAAACGGGTTCGTAATTGAGACCGCTGATCCGTACGTGGCGTTTTCTGTCTTCTTCTTTATCCGGACGCGTCAGTTCGTGTTTCTTGATGACGTTGTTCAAGTAATCATCTACGGAGGCAGCTCCAACGATTCCGTATTGGCGTCTGCCGTTCATTATCTGACTGTAGATGTAGTAGCACGGCTGACCATCCTGTTTGAAAAGTCCCTCGCGATACGATTTTTCGAAATTTGACTTCCCTTTCTCGTAGATCTCAGGAGCATAATGATCGTGCTCATCAGGAAAATCGATCTCCGGCTTGATGACATGATAAAAGGAATCCGGATTGCCTTCCGCTTCCATTCTTGCTTCCTTTTCGTTCAGGACATCGTAGGGTTTGCAAGCGATTCGTGCAGCGATTTCCGGCTGTGGGCGTATGCCTTTGAAGGGTCTGATATCGGCCATAGGTAAATGGAATTGTAGTAGAGTGGGAGAAAGGATCAGGAATCAAGTCCGAGTATCTGCTCGATGGCTGAAGTCACCTCGTTCATGTCATCAAGCGTGAGTTCGCCCATGTGAGCTATGCGGAAGGTGTGGTCTTTGAGCTCTCCATACCCGTTTGAAATCTGCATGCCACGAGCGCCAAGCTCATTATTGAGTGAGGAGACATTGATCTTTCTCGTGTTTTTAATGCAGGTGACTGTGAGCGATTCGAATCCTGGACGTGGAAAGGTCTCGAAGTGATTCGATGCCCAATTGATCATGAATTCAGCCATCTCGATGTGACGGATGAATCGGTTTTCAATTCCTTCCTTCACGATGCGGTCGAGCTGGAAATCCATGGCGAACATGTGGGGAAGAGAAGGCGTACAGGTGTACTGATGGTCTTTTTCGTCGACGTATTTGACCAGGTTGCCTAAGTCGAGATAATATCCCCGCTGTCCGTTGGCTTTGCAACGGTTCACCGCTTTTTGTGAAACAGAGGCAAGTGCCAATCCGGGCGGCAATGCGAGTGCTTTCTGACTTGACGAGATGCATACATCGATTCCAAGTCGGTCCACTTCGATTTTTGCTCCGCCAAGTGAACTGACAGTATCCACCATCCAAACGACGTCCGGATATTTCGAAACAACTTCCGCAATGGAATCAACCGGATTCATGATGCCGGTGGATGTTTCGTTGTGTGTGATAGTCACCGTGTCGTATTGACCGGTTCGCAGGTAGCGGTCCACTGTTTCAGGCATGGTCGGCTGACCGGGTTCTTCAAGGTGCAGGTCGGCTGGAATCCCGTTCAACACGGCCAATTCATGCCAACGACGACCGAAAGCACCTACCGCGAATACGATAGCTCTCTTACCA
>JBJTRB010000229.1:0-3201 GCA_046075925.1 Bacteroidota bacterium
GGTCGATGGTAATCGGATCATCGTAAAGAAGTCCATCAACATCGGCATGGCCGCTGCTTTACCATCCGGCAACCTGATCGTACCCGTCATCAAGAGCGCCGCTATTCTCAACCTGTACGGTCTTACCAAAACGGTGAACGACCTGGCCAGCCGCGCACGTCAAAACAAATTGAAGCCGGACGAAATCCAGGATGGTACGTTCACACTGACCAACGTAGGCACCTTCGGGAATGTGATGGGCACTCCTATCATCAACCAACCCCAGGTAGCCATTCTTGCCACGGGTGCCATCCGAAAGAAACCGGCTGTGATCGAGACGCCGCAAGGTGACACCATCGGCATCCGCCAGATGATGTTCCTTTCACTATCGTACGACCACAGAGTGGTCGATGGCGCATTGGGAGGCAGCTTCCTTCGTCGCGTTGCAGACTATCTGGAAGGTTTTGACCCGAACCGTGCCATTTAATTCCTTTTCACTTTACTGATCATGAAAAAAAACGGAGCTCTACTCCTGGTCTTCGCGCTTTCCCTTATTGGCATGAACCGTTCTTTTGCTCAGAAAGCAAAAGCACACGCACTGACTGCTGATGAAGCCAAACTGGTTAAAAAGGATGCCGGGACATACTTCACTTCGGACAATTACAATGCTGCGCTGAAAGGATACGAAGAGCTACGGAAATCCGCACCTGAAAACGTAGAATACAATTATCGGCTCGGAGTATGTTACCTGATGACCAACTCCGATAAGACAAAGGCGCTTGAGCCACTTGAATTCGTTTCCAATTCAAAGGACCCGAAAAAAGAAGTCTGGTATTACCTCGGCATGGCTCACCTTTACCGCCAGGAATTCGATCAAGCCATTGAAAGTTTCAACCATTTCAAGACCATCAGCGGAGCCAAACTTCCCAAAGACCTTCCGAGCGCCGATCGCATGATCGAGTACTGCTCGAATGGAAAGGAACTGGTGAGTAAGCCGGTGGATGTCACCTTCACCAATCCTGGCAAAGTCATCAATACGCCGTATGAAGAGTATAACCCGATGATCTCCGCAGATAGAAAGCAACTGGTATTCACCAGTCGTCGCAAAGGAAACATCGGTGGATACATCGAAGACCTTGGCATGTACAGTGCGGACGTTTATTGGACTTCCTGGAAAGACACTGTGTGGTCCAAACCCAAAGGACTGGGCGCCATGGTCAATACCGATTGGGACGAAGAATGTGTCGGCATTTCTCCCGATGGCAATCAACTGTTCATCTATTTTGACAACATCGAATCCTATGCGGACATCGGCCGATCCAGTCTGAAAGGGAAAATGTGGCAACGGGCAGAGATGCTGAACGACCAACTCAACTCGAAAGGCTATGAAGGCGGAGCCTGCATCTCTTTGGATGGTAACACCATCATCTTCTCCAGCATCCGAAAAGAAGGCTCTCTTGGCGGCAGCGACCTGTACATGATCCGAAAGGAGTCGGCCGGAAATTGGAGTACACCCGTCAATCTTGGCAACACCATCAACACGAAATACGACGAAGATGCTCCTGCCCTTTCCATCGACGGAAAGACCCTCTTCTTCGCCTCCAAAGGATGGAACAGCATGGGCGGATTCGACATTTTCCGTTCTGAATGGGATGCCTCGAAGAATACCTGGTCGGAAGCTGTCAACATCGGCTATCCCATCAACGACGCAGACGACAACGTCTTCTTTTCCTTCACCGGCGATGGCCGCGACATGTACATATCGTCATCCCGAACGGGCGGACTTGGAGACAAGGACATCTACAGAGTCACGTTCAATGACTCCAGTATTCAAAAGCGGTATGTATTGATTCAGGGTGCCGTTGCGTCGCTCAATGGAGGAAGACCCGAGCTGACCCGTGTATCGCTTTTGGATGCTGACGGAGCACAATTGGTCGATTACAAACCGTCTTATGCTACCGGTAGTTTTCTCGTTTACGGCAAACCCGGCACGTACAAATTGCACTTAGAGGGCTATCATTTTGCACCTTTGGATGAGACGGTGGAAATTCCAACCGATGCTACCGAGCCCGTGATAAAAAACATTTCCGTAACCTTGTCAAAATGACCCAGGAACTCCAACTCCGTCGTCCACTCGTTTTTTTGGACCTTGAGACGACCGGCACCAACATCGGCTCCGACCGGATCGTCGAAATCGCGTTAATGAAAGTGCATCCTGGCGGAAAACGGGAAACAAGATGTCATCGCATCAACCCTACCGTCCCGATTCCTGCTGAATCGACCAAAGTCCATGGCATCTCCGATGACGACGTCAAGGACATGCCGACCTTCCATCAGCTTGCACAAGACTTGATGGCCTTCCTTGGCGGTTGCGACCTGGCAGGTTACAACTCGAACAAATTCGACATCCCGTTATTGATCGAAGAATTCACCCGTGCAGGATTGGATTTTCCCATCACCGATAAAAAACTGGTCGACGTACAGAACATCTTTCACAAGATGGAGCAACGCACACTCAGTGCAGCCTATAAATTCTACTGCGACAAGGACCTGGTGAACGCGCACAGTGCAGAAGCGGACACTACAGCCACCTTTGAAGTGTTGCTGGCTCAATTGGGCAAATACGATTCGCTGAAAAACGACGTCGATTTCCTGGCGCAATTCAGCACCCTTTCGAAAAACGTCGACCTGGCAGGACGCATTGTCTTTAACGATGCAGGTGATGAAGTGTTCAACTTCGGCAAGTACAAGGGTAAAACCGTCCGTGATGTATTCCGATCCGAGCCCTCGTATTACGATTGGATGATGAAGGGTGACTTTGCCACCAACACCAAGAATGTGATCACACAGATCCGACTGAAGGACTTCAACGGAGGAAAGTAACAGTCGAATGAAGATCATCTGCATCGGCCGTAATTTCGTCGAACATGCCTTGGAACTTAAAAACGAAGTTCCCTCCGATCCCGTATTTTTCCTGAAACCGGATACAGCCATATTACCGCCAGGCAGGCCCTTTTATATTCCTGACTTCTCGAACGACATCCATCATGAAATCGAACTCGTGTTGAAGGTGTGCAAGGAAGGCCGACATATCCAGGAACAGTTCGCCAGCCGTTACTACGATCAGGTGACTGTCGGAATCGATTTCACCGCGCGCAATATTCAACAACGTCAAAAAGAAAAGGGATTACCCTGGGAGCCGGCAAAGGCTTTTGACCACTC
>JBJTRB010000230.1:0-14379 GCA_046075925.1 Bacteroidota bacterium
TTCCATTGCTTGAAAATAGCCCTGCTTATCACCTTGCAAAAGTCGCATCCAGCCTATTTTTTGCCAAGCTGACTTCCGCATTTCATTGCCGCGATAATTCATCAGAAAAAATGCGAAGTCGCCTACACAACCCGGATCAGATTTTCTCAAACGGGCAGTACCTAATCGATAACGTAGTGCAGGAAAGGGATATACGTTAGCATCCTTGACAGTATTCTCCAATAAAGCAATCGCCTCATCATTACCTCTATGCCGCATGAGAAGTCCAGTGTAGGCAAACATCACCAGCTCGTTTTTACCGGAAACACCTGCAAGCTCATTCATGAAGTCCTTGTCAGGAATAAGTTCAGGATGCAACGAGAGTTGTAGTTGAGCCGATAGGAACAGAAACTCTTCCCGATGATGGGCAAGAGAGGGCGACTTCAGCTTTTGATAGAATGTGGACAACTCACGCCCCCCTTTTCCTCGCGTGATATTCATACCCGCCACGGAAAGTACCCAATCATACCGAGGAGGAATCGATTCGAGGATGGTCTCCAGCACCCCTTGAATAAGACCAAGCGGCGCACAATCAGGATATATGGATCGATACTCCTCCAGCCACGCATGACACGACCTGAAGTCCATCGCCGCATGCAGATAATCGCCGAATCGGGCAGCGAGCAACGATTGCTGCAGGAGCACCTCGCAACGGATGAACGCAGGCACTTCCCCTTCGTTCATCCGTGCTGCAGCGCGCAGCGTAGCAGCAGCGCGAACATCGAATGCCTGTCGAAATGCTGTCTCTTCCGAGATGAAAGCCTTGAGGAAGGCGATGGTCACTTCTTCCAGATCGACCATGAGGTTACCCGCATCGATGCTTCTTTCCTGAGCAAGGAGTTTTTCGGCCTCAGCGAAACGCAGACGAAAAACCGCTACGTGAGCCTGTGCGATACGCGGCGTGACCAGTGCAGAGGCAGCCTGCGAACGCAACGAAAACGTCAGCAAAAAAAAGAGAAGGAACAGGGACTGCGATCGGAACATCCACGTTAAAAATAAGAAAAGGCGCCGGGCAATGCCTGGCGCCTTTCAAGGATATGACTTAGGAATCAATCCGCCGATTCTACGACGTTTTCATCGTCGATTTTTGAATCGACCAGGATGCGTCCACAATGCTCGCACACGATGACCTTCTTGTGCTGACGGATGTCTAACTGGCGCTGAGGCGGAATCTTATTGAAGCAGCCTCCGCAAGAATCGCGTTGAACAGAGACGACAGCCAGTCCGTTACGGGTATTGTCGCGCAGACGGCGGTAGGCAGACAACAAACGCTCGTCAACGATGGTCTGGGTCTTGGTGGAAATGGACTTCAAAGAATCTTCCTCTTTGCGTGTCTCGTCGATGATGGTCTCCAATTCGGATTTCTTCAGCGCAAGCACCGCATTTTTCTCGTTGACGACCGCCTCGGTCTCTTCAAGCAGCGCCTGCTTGGTGATGATATCAGCAGCGTGCTCTTTCGAGCGCTTTTCGGCCAACTGGATCTCAAGATTCTGGAATTCGATTTCTTTATTGAGAGAGTCGAACTCGCGGTTGTTCTTGACCTTGTCCTGCTGGGACTCGTATTTCTTGATACGATCCTTGGCCTCTTTCATGGCCACCTTCTTCTTTGCGATGAGGTCGTTCAAGGTGTCGATTTCAGAACGGATATGATCGACACGGGTATTGAGTCCGGCGAGCTCATCTTCCAAGTCAGCCACTTCCATGGGCAACTCTCCACGGATAGTACGGATCTTATCGATGTTGGAGTCGACTTCCTGCAACATGTAGATAGCCCTCAACTTCTCCTCTACGGTGTGCTCTTTGTGGTTGGAAGAAAGAATTTCTTCGAGCTTCTTTTCCAAACGAGCGACGTCGATGATCTTTTCAATTTTTCGCGGCTGAAAAAGCGGCTTCTCTTTCGTCTTGGTCTTGACTTTGGCTTTGGCGATCTTGGAGAGACTCACGGATGTATCTTTTTTAGTTGAAGTGGTTTTCTTTTCAGGCTGACGCTAAGCAACTTCGGTTTTCATGGACGAAGCTTTGGCGACAGTGTTTAGAAGCGACTTTCTTGGCCATGACCGAGTTTACGAAACTCAGGCAACCCACACGATCGGTATTAGAGATAGTGCACCGGGTTCGTATTCAGGCCCGTCAAGCGGACGGCAAAGGTAGGAAATTTCTTAAGAATCAGGTCATGAATCAACTCCATGGTAAAGCGTTCGCTTTCATAATGACCGATATCCGCAATAAGGAGGTCGTTTTCGGCATCAAAAAACTGATGGTATTTGAAATCAGCCGTAACCAGCACATCTGCACCAGCCTTTTTAGCGTCTGACAGTAAAAAGCTGCCAGATCCTCCACAAACGGCGATTTTTTGGACTTTTTTACCCAAAAAGCGCGTGTGACGGACACATTCAGCACCCATGGCTTGCTTTAACAGGCTGAGGAAATCCCTTTCCGCCATCTCTTGACCCAGTAGACCCAATAACCCTGCACCTACCTCAGGATGCTCATTTTCAAGGGCATAAACGTCGTAAGCGACTTCCTCGTATGGGTGAGCTGCTTTTAGGGCTTTTATCAGGCTGGCTGAATGCCATGATTCAAAAACCACTTCGAGACGAACCTCCTGTTCTGTATGCCGTTGACCGACCGTGCCGATAAACGGATTGGCACCGGCACCGGCCCGAAAAGTACCCTCGCCATTGGTGGAAAAACCGCACTCATCGTATGCACCGATTTTACCGGCCCCGGCATCAAAAAGAGCTTGCCTGACCGACTCGGCATGAGTCAAAGGACAGAAAGTGACCAACTTCCGTAGCAGCCCCTTTTTGGGTGCCAGAACCCGGCAAGACTGAAGCCCAAGCCGCTCCGCTATTTTCTGATTAACCCCCTGACGGACATTGTCAAGATTGGTATGAATGGCATAGAGTGCGATATCGTTTTTTATAGCTTTCAAAACGGCACGTTCCACATAGGTAGAGCCATTGAGCCGTCGAAGGCCTGAAAACACAACAGGGTGGTGCGCCACGACCATATTGCAACCCGTATCTATCGCTTCTTGTACCACCTCCTCAGTACAATCCAGGGAAACGAGCACGCCTCGAACTTCCGCATCGGGATCACCGACCAGCAGGCCGGAATTGTCGTAGGACTCCTGTAAACTGGAGGGGGCGAAGGTCTCCAGATAGCGTTGAACGGAACGGATGTCGGTCATGCGACGAAGTTAAGGAATGGCGGCGCAGGAAGGTTAAGCAAGCAATCCTTTTCAACTTGCCGGCATCGTGCGTACCTTACCGGGCCATGAACGCCTGGCGCCGGCTACTATTCCCCCTTTCCTTTTTTTATGGCATCGTTGTACGCCTGAGAAACCTGTTTTATGATCGCGGGTTGCTGCGGAGCGAGCGCTTCGAGGTGAAAACGATCGGTGTAGGCAACCTCACAGTGGGAGGCACAGGCAAAACGCCCCATGTGGAATACCTCGTCCGACTGCTTCGCAAAAGGCTTCAAGTAGCGACGCTGAGCCGCGGTTACGGACGATCCACAAAAGGCTTCCTGTTGGCATCCACCCCGTGCAACGCGAAAATGATCGGTGACGAACCGATGCAATATTATTCCAAGTTCGACGACATCACTGTAGCCGTTGGAGAAAATCGGGCGGAAGCGATCAGACAGTTGCTGAACATGAGCCCGCGTCCTGAAGCCATCGTGCTTGACGACAACTTCCAACACCGCAAGGTGAAGGTAGACTTGCAGATCCTACTACTGAATTACGAAAATCTGGAGAAGCATGACCTGTTGCTTCCTGCAGGTGATTTGCGCGAACCCGAATCAGGTGCCGACAGAGCGGACATAGTGATCGTAAGCAAGACGCCTTCCATCCTGGTTCCTATTGAGCGCAAACGCATTTTGGGCATCGTTCAGCCACGCGAAGGGCAACCGGTATTTTTCACCTATTACCGTTATGGCGAATTCCACCGGTTGCATGGAAAAGAGAATGTAGGGATGATGATGGGCGCCGGCTATTACCTCGAGAAACGGTTCACCATCCTGTTGGTGGCAGGCATTGCCAACCCTTCGGGACTGATCGAATACCTACGTCGGCATACCAATAAACTCGAGACGCTGGTCTTTCCGGATCACCACTCGTACGACGAAAAGGACCTTCAAAAAATCAAAGACACGTTCGAAGACATAGTCAATCCGAACAAGATCATCGTCACCACTGAAAAAGACGCCATGCGGTTCCGTCAGCCTGACATTGAACCGATGGTTCGACAACTCCCCTTCTTTTACGTACCCATCGAAGTGGCTTTCCATCAGGATGGCGACACTTTCGATCGAATCATCCTGGAACATGTTGGAAAAAACAATCAGCATCGTTGAACATCTGCGCAGAACTACAGCGGGCTTCACTCCCGAATATGGCATCATACTCGGCAGCGGGCTGGGCGGTTTGGTAAATGAAATAACGATCGAACACGCGTTGGATTACGCGAGTATTCCCGGATTCCCCGTGTCCACTGTCAAAGGTCATAGCGGCCGATTGATCTTCGGAACATTGTCCGGAAAAAAGGTGGTGGCGCTACAAGGCAGATTCCACTTCTACGAAGGCTATTCGATGCAGGAACTCACATTGCCTGTGCGCGTTTTCAAGGAGTTGGGCATTCAACGTCTGATCGTTTCCAATGCTGCCGGAGGCATGAATCCCGACTTCAAGATCGGCGACCTGGTCATCTTGCGCGATCATATCAACCTCATGCCAGACAACCCGCTCATTGGAAAAAACATCGACCACTGGGGACCGCGCTTCCCGGATATGAGCGAACCCTATGACTCACAAATTGCCGAGTTGGCAGGAACAATCGCTGCAGCTGCAGGCGTGCGGTTCCACTTCGGCGTGTACGCAGCACTGACCGGTCCTTGTTTTGAAACCCCGGCGGAATATCGCTGGCTGAGAACCATCGGTGCCGACGTGGTCGGCATGTCGACCGTTCCTGAAGTGATCGTAGCGCGACACATGAACATCCCGTGCTTCGCTGTTTCAGTGGTCACCGATTTGGGCGGCTTCGAGCCGATCCAGAAAGTGAGTCACGAGGAAGTGCTGGAAGTAGCCACAGCATCTGAAAAAAAACTCACCGCTCTGGTCAAGGAGCTCTTGAACAAACTCGATTGAACAAAATGAGAAAACTCACTCTTCTTTCACTTTCTGTTTTGATCAGCATGAGTGCGATCGCACAGTGGGATCATCAGAACATCAACTTCATGTCCCGATTCGATGACCCTGCCGTGACACCAGAACCTGTTTACGGCATACGCTACCAGAGCTGCTGGGGCTGGGTCGACTCGGCAAGCCAGCGCGAGTATGGCATCATCGGAAGCAGCGCCGGGACCTATATCGTCGAAGTGACGGACCCATACCAGCCTGTTTTACGCGACTACGTTGCAGGCAGAAGCACGAACCGCATCTGGCACGAATTCAAGACGTATGGAAATTATCTCTACATCATTTCGGATGGAGGGGGCAATACACTGCAGATCGCAGACCTCAGCTATCTTCCCGATTCAGTCCATGTGGTGTATGACGGAACCGGGATTTTCGATAGCGGACACACCCTTTTTGTAGATGGAGACCTATTGTACGTCGCATACGTAAGCAAACCAGGCACGATCACCTCCTCGATGAATGTCTATTCCTTGGCCAATCCTCAACTTCCCACCCTGCTGCGGCGCCTTGACCAAGATTTCCCGGCTATCGATGCGGTACACGACATGTTCGTGACCAACGACACTGTTTATGCATCGTGCGGCTATCAAGGACTCTATGTCTTTCACTACGATGCCGCATTGAATCAATTCAACCAGATCGGCTCACTCACCACGTACCCGGACGCGGGGTATAACCATTCCACTTTCATGGATGCTTCGCATCAGGTATTGTACATGTGCGATGAGGTGCCGGATGGCATGGCGGTGAAAGTGATCGACATCACCGACCTGTCGAACATGGCAGTCGTTGACACCTTCTACTCACAGCCAGGTGCCACTCCTCATAATCCTTACGTATTGAACGACGAACTTTTCATCGCTTATTATCAAGACGGCGTGTGGGCCTATGACCTGACCGACCCACGACATCCGGTGCAGGACGGCTTTTTCGATACCTATCCGACTAATCCACAAGGTGTCTATCCATCACCAGCCTACAAAGGTTGCTGGGCCGTGTACACTGATCTTCCCAGCGGGCACCTGCTGGCGAGTGACATGCAACAGGGATTGTTCGTGTTGGACATTTCGCAAGTGATGGCCGGAATACAACAACCCGCTTCCTTCGACCAAGCAATACGTTGTTATCCGAATCCTGCTGATCAGGCTGCACAAGTAACACTGAAGCCGCTGCCGGAAATCAGATCACTGGAAGTGACCGATGCGACAGGCCGCATCATTGAACGCTTTTCAGTCGCATCTGGAATATCGAGCCTGGAGCTTTCAACTGGTAGTTGGTCATCAGGCATCTATTTCCTCTCCCTTTCGGATGGAAGTGCAAGGAGCATGGTCAAATTGAATGTCAACCACTGATTTCATGTATCATCTAATTTCACGCTTGTCTTTTCTACTTACGATCTGCTGGACAGTCGTAGCCTGCAATACATCCGATGAAAAATCGATTTCGGGACAACTGGACCATGCAGGAAACATCCGCATCATACTGTCGCGCGTGACAAGCCAAGGAGAATTGGCTCTCGATTCGGTGATGACGGACGATAACGGACGATTTTCGTTGAGAAACGCTGCTGATCGTCCAGACTATTATCTGCTGCGGACTGGCAATTCGGATGTCGCCTACCTGATACTTGACGGAAGCGAGAATGTGACCTTGTCGGGTGACGCAAAGAATCTGGAAAAGACCTACACGGTCAGCGGCTCTGAAGATTCGCACCTGTTGCAGGAACTCAGGTCTACCGAACGCAATTTGACCGACTCGCTCAACAAATGCTACGCAACCTGGAGGGAATCTCAGCCTGCCTCCGCTGATTCCATGGGGCATGTACTGGAAGGATACTACACGGAAAAGATGAATCGATTCGCCGTGGAAATGATTGCCGCACATCTCAACTCATTGGCTTCGCTTTCTGCAACCAAATTCCTTGACCAATCAAAGGATGCCGGTCTGATGACTATACTATCCGATTCCCTGAGCAAGAGGTTCACTGGAAATGCATACGTGGAAGATTACGCATTGTTGGTCAAGGATCTTCAGCGATTACCAGCAGGATCTGTTGCTCCCGAATTGAGTCTGAAGACGCCAGATGGCAAGGAAATCACGCTTGCCTCGCTCAGAGGGAAAGTGGTACTCATCGATTTCTGGGCAAGTTGGTGCGGACCTTGCAGGCGTGCGAACCCGGATCTGGTGAGACTTTACAAAAAATTCAAAGGTCCGGAATTCGAAATCCTGGGAGTATCGCTTGACGAAGAGCAGACTGCATGGAAAAACGCCATCGAACGAGATGGATTAACCTGGCCGCAAGGTTCGGAATTGAAGAAATGGGAAAGCTCTTTCGTTCAATCGTATTCCATCGAAGCGATTCCTTACAGTGTACTGGTTGATACGGATGGTAAAATCGTAGCGAAAGGCCTGCAACCCGAGCAGGTGGAACCGGCGCTGTCGCGTTTAATCAGGAAAACTCAATGAGTAACGAATGAGCCAGCATGTAGAAGCCGCTTATCTTTCGCGCATGTCATTCCTAAGCAAATGCTTCCTTTTTGCACTGCTATTGTACAGCAGTACTTCGACTCTAGCTGGAACGTCCGCGTACTTCCAACAAGAAGTCGACTATCGAATCGCTGTCAGCCTCGATGATGTCCATCACTTCCTGCATGGACAAGAAAGCTTTACCTATCGGAACAACAGCAAGGATACACTTGACCGCATTTACATGCACTTGTGGCCCAATGCCTACAAAGACGAGAGTACGGTCCAGGGAAAAATATACGAAGCAGACGCAGATATGCGGATGCGCAGGGCGCTCGAAAAAAACGGATCCGGTTACATCGACTCGCTCTCATTCACCAGCGAGGGAGTTTCACTTTCTTGGGAGTATCTGACCGACACGATGGATGTGGCGTGCATCCGCCTGTCTCAGCCGCTGCTTCCAGGTGATATTGTTACCATCGAAACGCCATTCAGAGTGAAGATCCCATCGGCCAGGATTTCCAGGTTCGGTCGCGAAGGTCAGGCCTATTTCAATACTCAATGGTACCCGAAACCGGCTGTCTACGATCGCGATGGATGGAAGTACATGCCCTACGTCGATAAAGGAGAATTTTATAGTGAATACGGCTCGTTCGACGTGAGCATCACCTTGCCTAAGAATTATGTCGTAGGCGCAACAGGCGAATTGGTGGATGGCGAAAAAGAAACAGAATGGCTGAATGAAAAAGTACTTGAGACCATGTCGATGGATGGATTCCAAAAAGACAGCCTGGGGTTTCCAGCATCCTCGAACGAAACAAAAACACTGCATTTCAGACAAGATCGGGTACATGATTTCGCTTGGTTCGCCGACAAACGATGGCATGTATTGAAATCGACCGTTGAGCTCCCTGCATCGAAAGAACGAGTTGTCATCTGGACCTTTTTCACCAACCGACAGGGCGACTGGTGGATGAAAGCACCACAATACATCGAGAAGACCATTAAGGATTATTCCAGATGGTTGGGAGATTATCCCTACAAGCAAGTGACAGCGGTAGACGTCGGGAATGCGGAAGGCAGCGACATGGAATACCCGATGATCACCGCCATAGGAACAGCAGGATCAGCGCTTGATTTGGAGGAAGTCCTGGCTCATGAAGTCGGACACAATTGGTTTTACGGGATTCTTGGCAATGACGAACGAAGACACGCGTGGATGGACGAAGGCATGAACAGCTTTTGCGATAAGCGATACCTGTTCACCAACTACGCTAACGATTCGGCTGCAATGTCCAGCTACTTCAACCGACTGGGTCGTTGGGGAAGGTGGACAAAAAACACCAAGGAGGACAGTCGCATCAAACAGTATTGGCGGTATTTATCGGACGCAAGGAACAACATTGACCAACCGTTGACGTTGCGTTCGGAGGAATACACCTTGCGGAACTATGGCGATATGGTGTATGGAAAGACCTCGCTTGGTTTTCTTTACTTATTGGCTTACCTGGGCGACTCCGTGATGGACCGGGCGATGAACGATTACTTCGAGCACTGGAAGTTCAAACATCCACGTCCGGAGGATCTGAGAGCAAGCATGGAATCCAGCACTGGAAAAGATCTCGGCTGGCTATTCGATGGATGGCTTGGATCAAATAAGAAAATCAACTATGCCGTCAAATCGATCAAGACACGTAACGACTCTTTTGAAGTCGTCATGAAGAATAAAGGAGGCATAGCTGGTCCGATTGCTATTGACAGGATTGATCTTTCAGGTAGCCGGGAGCGTTTGTGGATCGATGGATTTGAAACCGACACGACTGTAGTGATATCAGGCAAACCTGCTACTCCTTACCTGCTTGATGCAGGAAGATGGATACCTGAACGAAACAGGAAAGACAACTTCATCCAGGAAAAAGGATGCTTGAAGAAAATAGAACCTTTGCAAGTGAAGTTGCTGACAGATGTAGAGGACCCCAGTCGGACACAGCTATACATCGCGCCGGCTGCCGGCTGGAACCTTTACAATAGCGTGATGACCGGAGTGGTGGTGCACGACATCGGCTTTCCCCAAAAGAATCTGGAGTTTGCACTCATGCCGATGTACGCATGGGGCACAAAGGATCTTGCTGGCGGCGGCTTCGTCAACTACAAGATCATGCCTGATGGAGGTTGGTTCAGAGAGATCCGACTGCAAACGGGCATGCAGCACTATGCATTGCAAGAGGACCGCTATGAGCGTCCTACTACCGGAGAAGTCCTCCTCCATCAGCTGTACTTCACACGCTGGGAGAATCAAGTGGTTTTTTCCCTGCGGAACAACACGCCAAGAAATCGACTTTCGCATGAAGTCCGATTACGACACGTACGCACGTGGCAGGGACTTCCTATCGCCGCCTCACCCGGCTACTCCCCTACAGTGGATCAAAAGGATTTTTTCGAGGCCAGGTTCAAGCAGGCCAAAAATCACCCTTGGCACTATCGCAATTTGGAAATAACGGTTCAGGGAAATGATGAGGCTGTACGTTCCACACTCCGCTATAAACTTAAGACACCATATGAAGATCCGAAGAAGGGACTTCACTGGCAGCTGTTTGCAGGGTATGTTTCTACTTCCTCTACCAGTACATATCCGACCGATTACGACTTTCAACTTTCAGGGCGGAACGGACAAGACGATTATCTCTTCGATCAGGTATTCTTGGGAAGGAACGAAACCACAGGTATCCTTTCGAAACAATTCGTTTCGAATGACGGCGGCTTTGCCACCTACGCTCCTTCCCGATTCAGTGAAAGTTGGATGATTACTGCCGGACTGAAAGCGGATGTTCCAGGCAAGCTGCCCGTGCAGGCTTTTTTCAATATCGGCTGCTTTGAAAAAGCCGACAAGATCGTGACCGATGCTGTAAAGTTTCCATACGAGGCTGGCATACAAGTCAACCTCTTGAAGGACGCACTGAAGGTCTACCTTCCCATCACTTTTTCAAAAGACATCCGGGCCTCGCTGGATAATGCAGGACTTCTTAACTTTGGAGAACGTATTCGATTCGAATTCGACTTGCGGGCATTGAATCCTATCGACCGCATCAACCGCTGATAATGCAACTACAAGCAGGAAAGAAAATCTACTTCGCCTCTGACTTTCATCTGGGAGTTCCGGATGAAGCGTCAAGCAAGCAGCGCGAGCAGCGGGTGATCGAATGGATGGATCGTATTTTCCCTACGACTCAGGAGTTGTATCTGCTGGGTGATGTGTTTGATTTCTGGTTCGAGTACAAGACCGTAGTGCCTCGCGGCTATGTCCGCTTGTTAGCCAAGATAGCGCAGTTCACCGATGCAGGAATTCCGGTTCACTACTTCACCGGAAACCACGACATGTGGACATTCGATTACCTGGAGAAGGAGATCGGCGTGAAAGTGCATCGCCAGCCGATTGTCCGCGAATATGCAGGAAAGAAATTCCACATCGGGCATGGAGACGGATTGGGGCCGGGCGATCATGGCTACAAATTCATCAAGGCCGTATTCGCATCATCAGTTTGTCAGTGGCTGTTTGCACGACTCCACCCCAACCTGGGTATCGGTATAGCGAATTATTTTTCACGCCGCAGCAGGATTGCCACCGGACAACTGGATGAGGTTTTTCATGGGGAGGAAAAAGAGCGGCTGGTCGTGCACTGCAAGGAGTTGCTTTCGAAGGAGCATTATGACTATCTGATTTTCGGCCATCGGCACTTGCCGCTGAACATGCCGATCAATGGCACAAGCCGATACGTCAATATCGGCGACTGGATCCGTTACGATTCGTTTGCTGAATTCGATGGCAGCGATTTGAAGCTGCTGGTTGGTCGTCCCTGAGAATTGGACAACAACAAATGACTTAAAAAAAGCAAAGCCTTGTAAATCTGAATTTACAAGGCTTATGGCGGTCCGGACGGGATTCGAACCCGCGACCCTCCCGCTGAAAGCGGGATAATCTAACCAGCTAGGCATTGAGGTGTCATTTGAATTTTTTCGAGCCATTGATTGTTCTAAAAGAAGTCTAGATCGTTAATGAAATTGAAAAAAAAGTGGCGCTAGGCACTTTTTTTCTAACCCGTTTGTTAGCATCCATTTGTTCGGCTTTCCTCTGGCCTCTGAAACAAGGCTTTTATGATAAAAAAACGAATTTTTGCTCATTTCTGGGATAATTAAAGTCGTAACAGATTTTCTAAGATTTGTATAAAAGACAAAAAAACCTATTTTTGCACTCCTCAAATACGGTTCGGTAGTTCAGCTGGTTAGAATATCCCGCTTTCAGCGGGAGGGCCGCGGGGCAATCAACTAAAAAATAAAGTTCTTAAACAGTAAAACAGTACGGTTCGGTAGTTCAGCTGGTTAGAATACATGCCTGTCACGCATGGGGTCGCGGGTTCGAGTCCCGTCCGGACCGCTGAAAGCCCTGTTAGTCAATAGATTAACAGGGCTTTAGCTTTTAGGAGCGGTCAGATTAAAATGGGTACTCCCGGAGATGACTGTAAAGCAGATGGGATTCCCAAAAGGTTGCTCATATGACTCCAGCGACTAAATTGACGTCATTGCATCGATCAAGGCTACTGAAGCCCAGAACTGAAACTAGCGATGAACGACAATCCGGCTAAATTCAAAGACCATTGCCTGAAACTACTTGAAAGTAAAATCAAGGAGCTAACTGCTCAGATTCATGCTGTGCAACAATCCGCCAATTCGGAAACCAAAAGCACAGCGGGTGACAAGCATGAAACCGCAAAGGCGATGGCACAACTGGAAGTTGAAATGTTATCTAAACAACTATCTGAATTATCCAAATCCATCTCAGCACTACAAAGACTGCCTGGCAATCCCTCAAAGTCCACCGCTCAAGCCGGCTCCATTGTCATGACAGATATCGGGAGTTTCTATCTTTCAGTCAGTATCGGTAACATTGAAGTTGACGGCAACAAGGTGATGGTGATCTCTACGGAAGCACCGATTTCCAAAGTACTGATAGGGAAACAAGCGGGTGACCATTTCGATTGGGCAGGAAAAATCGTCAAGATATCGGGCGTCTGGAATTAACAACTCCACAAATCCCGAGCGATAAAACCAAAGCAAGTACTAAAAACTTAGATGAAAAAAGATTGAGATGATCATGTTGCTTCGGCGACCACTACCCTTTTAAAACAAAAAGGCTCCGCATTGCTGCGGAGCCTTTTTACTATTTAATAGCCACTTGATCAGTAGGAAAGTATCAGACGAAGCTCGGAAGGTTCACTGTTGCGGATTACACGCAGGAGGGACATTCCAGGAGCAATGCCCTGATCGCGGAGCGGGATCTCAACCGTATAGTCTCCGGCATCCATGTGCTCGACTTCACGCAGGGCGACACGCTGGCCGGTGAGACTGTACACTTCGAATACCGCTTTTCCTGCTGCGGTCATCTCATAAGCCACCGTGACTTTATCGCTTGCAGGGTTCGGGAAGGCCACAGGAGCCTTCAACGACGCACCGTCTACTTCGACTGAACGAGCGACCGTGGTGCCAGGACAAGCTACATACGTATTCCGCTGAATACCTTCGCGCCAGCTGTCGTTGACCAACATCATAGCGTCGGTAAGCGCTGATAGGTAGGTTTTGCTTCCACCACAACCGATTGCTGTGTTAGCCGCATCGAACAATTGCTGAACAGTCCAACCGGCGAACTGACCGGTCGTGATCACCTGATTGCGGAACAACGTACCTGATGGAGCGAATGCGGCGTTGGCACTATCCATGGCGATATTGAGTCGCAGGGCAACCAGTTGTCCAGCCATCGTATTGCTGTAGGTTGCAGCCGTAGGGTTAAGTAACGTTCCTGCAGGTAGCTGCTTAGGAGTTCCAGAAGTAGGCAAGAAAGCACGGATAGCCGCGGGAGTTGTCAACTTCAAGAAACGTCCACAGCTTCCGATCACGAGCCCGCTAGGGAAGACAGAGGCGAAATTATTATTCAGGTACGCACCGGGGACGGAAGTGATTCCTGATCCCCAACCGCCAGGACCGTAGGTGACAAATGGTCCGCAATTGCCGCTGGCAGGCTGCGTGATGGTCACGCTGCCGGTTCTGGTACAGCCGTTGGCATCTGTCACGGTAACCGTATAGGTACCTGCAGACAGGTTGCTTGCCGTTGCCGTGTTTTGAACAGGAACCGTGTTCCAGCTATAGGAGTAGCCAGGTGTTCCACCGGTTGCAGTGACCGTGGCGGAACCGTTCGTACCACCAACGGTTGTCACGTTGACCTGAGTGAAGGACAAGGTGATCGCCGTAGGCTGCGTGATGGTCACCGAGGTTGAAGATGTACAACCACGAGCATCGGTTACTGTGAAGCTATACGAACCCGCAGTACGGCTGAAGGTGCCGGTGCCGGTATATGGCGTGGTACCGCCTGTAGCAGTTACTACCACATTGGCACTTCCACCGTTACAAGCAATGGTACCTGCAGTAGAAGAAGCAACCAACTGGGTAGGCTGCGTGATGGTGATGGACGTACTGGCCGTGCATCCGCGGTTATCCGTAACCGTGAAAGTATAGGTGCCGGCGGTGCGGGTGAAGCTACCTGTACCCGTATAAGGCGAGGTGCCGCCGCTTGCGGAAACCGTTACCGTGGTAGATCCACCGAAGCAAGCGATAGTGCCTGC
>JBJTRB010000231.1:0-12938 GCA_046075925.1 Bacteroidota bacterium
TTCGCCATTCAGCAAGAGTACGACGCCAAGTATATCCTTGTACCCTATCGCTTCGCAGAAAGTCTGCTTGAATATGACTCGCTGGCTACCCACATGGAAGTCTTTCTATCGAAGGATTCCGATCCGACGGCGGTCGCAGAAAAAATCAGCGGCGTGCTGGGAAACGGTTTCTTAGTCAAAAACCGTTTGCAACAACACCAATCCGTCTACCGCATCATGAAGGCGGAGAAATGGGCTGTATTCTTCATTCTCACCTTCATCCTGATTGTCGCTACCTTCAACATCATCGGCACGCTCTCCATGCTTGTATTGGAAAAGAAAAAAGATGTCGCTGTGCTTTACAGCATGGGGGCCGACGAACGGATGCTGCGTCGCATTTTCATCGCTGAAGGCATGCTCATCAATCTGGTCGGCTCTTCTCTGGGTATTCTGCTCGGACTGCTGATATGCCTTGGCCAGCAACGATTCGGTTGGATCACACTGGGTGGCAGCGGCTCCTTCGTCATCGACGCCTATCCGGTCGCACTGAAAGCAACCGATTTCCTGTATGTGTTCCTGACAGTTAGTGTGATCGGATTCGTAGGCGCATTATATCCTTCAAGAAAAGCGCTTGCTACGGGAATCGATTTGCGACCTATGCGGAACGACGAGTGACGCTTCACTCCGCTGCGAACTGGCGCAGGAACCGTACGTCATTCTCTGAAAACAGACGAAGGTCTTTCACCCCGTACTTCAACATGGCGATGCGCTCGATGCCCATGCCGAAAGCGAAGCCGCTGTATCGATCCGGGTCGATGCCGCAGTTGGTCAGCACGTTCGGGTCGACCATACCACAACCCATGATCTCCAGCCAACCGGTGTATTTGCAGACATTGCATCCTTTGCCTCCGCAGATCTCGCAGGTGACATCCATCTCTGCGGACGGTTCAGTGAACGGGAAATAAGAAGGACGCAGTCGGATCCGGGTCTCGGCACCGAACATCTCACGCGAAAAATAAAGCAGCGTCTGCTTCATGTCGGCGAAGGTCACCCCCTCGTCGATGTACAATCCTTCGACCTGATGGAAGAAACAGTGTGCGCGTGCGGATATGGCTTCATTCCTGTAAACACGACCGGGCATGAGCGACCGGATAGGAGGCTTCGTGCTTTCCATGAGCCGCACCTGTACGGATGACGTATGGGTGCGCAATGCCATGGCAGGTTCGCCATCCTCCGTAGCGATGAAAAACGTATCCTGCATATCACGCGCCGGATGGTTTTCAGGGAAATTGAGTGCGGAGAAGTTGTGCCAGTCATCTTCGATTTCGGGACCATCGGCGACACTGAATCCGATGCGACTGAAAATGCCGATGATCTTATCCCGGATGATGGAAATGGGATGACGAGAACCCAACGGCATCGGATCGGCAGGAAGGGAAAGATCAGAGGGTCCTGCAGTAGCAGCATCCTCCGCAGCCTCTACCATCGATCGGAAAGACTCCAGCCGCTCCTCTACCAGTTGTTTGAGGGTATTGACCTGTTGCCCGTAGCTCTTCCGCTGATCGGGAGCAATATCCTTCATGCCGGCAAAAAGATCTGCCAGTATTCCTTTCTTTCCAAGGAACCGGATGCGGAACGCTTCCACTTCCTCTTTGTTGGCAGGGGAAATGTTTCTTGCTTCCTCCAAGTAGTCGTTCAACTGCAACATATCGATTTTCGGAAAATCACTTAGAAACAATCTCCAACCGCATGGTCATGCGTACATCCTCGACAGGCCGATCGCCGGGCTGGGTTTTTACAGCAGCGATCAAGTCGATCACTTCCATGCCTTCCACCACCTCGCCGAAGACAGTATAACTTCCATCCAACCATGGAGAGCCTCCGACGGTGGAATAAAGCTGGCGTTGCTTTTCAGAAAGCCGGACGCCACGTTGCGTTTCGAGCATGTTCAACTGATCGTTGGTGAACGTCTGGCCTTGTACGATATAGAACTGACAACCGCTGGAAGCCTTGGCTGGATTTTCGGTACGAGCAGCACAAAGGGTTCCTTTCTTATGGAAAATGGTATCGCGAAACTCGGCAGGCAGCAAATAGCCGATGTCGCCATTCCCAAGCATTTGACCAGGCGCAGCGTGACGCGAATCGGGGTCTCCTCCCTGTATCATGAAATTACGAATGACACGGTGGAAGAGCGTGCTGTCATAATACCCTGAACCAGCCAATTTGATGAAATTGGAACGGTGAATGGGCGTCTCGGTGTATAACCTTACCTTCATGGTTCCGTATGAGGTGGAAATGACGACCAGGGTGTCTGTACTGACGGCAGGAGCCGCTTTACGGGCAAAGCTGACGACAGGAGCCGACAAGAAGCCGAAAGTCAGTGCCAAAAGGATTGTCAACCTATTCATAATGTGTTAATTTTAATCCGCTGCTGATACGGCAAACTTACCAAAAGCGATGAACAACCGAAAGCCACTCTTTACGCTTCCCTTGCTGATGTTATCCATTCTGACAGTCGTTCAGGTGCTTTCACCCGGATGTAAGAAGGATGGTCCGACGAAGGCAGTGATTACGGTGAACGATTCGCTCGGGCGACCAGCCCCAGGTGCCACGGTTACCTTGTTCCAGGACACCGTAGTGAATCAGGTGACCAATGCGGTGGCCAACGTACGCCAGACCCGCGTGACGGATGCGGCAGGAAAAGCCGAGTTCGAATTCACACTGGAAGCTTTCCTTAACATGCAAGCTTATAAAGGTGCTGATACGGCAACCGGTTTCGTACGTCTTGAGTTGCACAAGACCGTTTATCAGACGGTTACCCTCTGATCTCAGATTTCTTCTTCTTCGAAATAAAGCAATACCGCCTGTTTCAGGAGCAGATCCTGTTCCTTCAGGTTCAACGGCGGTAGTTCGCGAAGTAAACGCCAGTGCGGCCAACCGTCGGCGTCTATTCCCTCCAGTTCGTAGTGCCCGAAACGACTCAGGATCCTGCATACAGCGATGTGCATGAGGTCCTGCTTTTCATCTTTTGAAAACTTCATGGGACCTTTGCCCAACTCGCGCACACCGATAAGAAACAGGATGCCGTTCAGGTCCGGGTCGGCGTCGAATTGAGCCCCCAGCCGTAGCACCAGCGCCTGCCATTTTTCTTTCAGAAGGGTGAGTTCCGCCTGTTCCACAACGGCAAAGTTACGGAGAAACCGATGCGGGTTTCCTAACTTTGTGCAGTCATGGGAAAGTGGAACAAATGGTTTTATGGCGGACTCGGTTGGGCCATCGGTGGACCGATCGGTGCCATTCTGGGCTACGCACTGGGTTCGATCGACGATGTCGACAAAACCGAGGTGGCGACCCAAGGATCCGGCAACTCACGTGCTGATTCTTTGCCGAATGACTTCAGCGCGGCGTTGATGGTCTTGTGTGCGGCCGTTATGAAGGCCGACCAGCGACTGATGCGTTCCGAGCTGGAGTACATCAAAGCTTTTTTCACGAGAACATTCGGTGCTGAACATACCAACCAGCGGATGCTGTTGTTCCGGGAATTGCTCAAGCAGGACATCCAAATCGGAGCCGTGTGCCAGCAGATCCGCTCCCATATCGACCATTCCTCCCGTCTGGAAATGATGCACCTGCTCTTCGGCCTGGCCGCCAGCGACGGTGAAATCAGCCACGAGGAAGAAGGAGTCCTGGAGCGAATCGCGGTATTGACCGGAATCAGCGGAAAGGATTTCCTGAGCCTGAAGGCGATGTTCGTCAAGATTCGCAATGCTGCTTACCAGATTCTGGAAATAACGCCGGAAGCGTCGGATGAGGAAGTGAAAAAAGCCTATCGTAAAATGGCCATGAAATACCATCCGGACAAGGTCCACCACCTTGGGACCGACTATCAGGCCGATGCGCAGGAGAAGTTCCGTAAGATCAACGAGGCCTACGAAGAAATCAAGAAGGCTCGCGGGTTCCAGTGACCTTGAACAATCTGCTGCTGGCGTTGTTTTCTTTCTGCCATGAAAACCCAACGCATCGATAGTTTCAGAATCGCGATTGATCCGTTTCGCCAGCGACTGGTCGAACATCCTGTCTACTCTCAAATCACGGATATCGGTTCACTACGGACCTTCATGGAACACCATGTGTTCGCTGTCTGGGACTTCATGTCCTTGCTCAAATACCTGCAACGGGAATTGACGTGTGTCGATGTGCCGTGGACGCCCAGAGGCGATGCCGCTGTCCGTTACCTGATCAACGAAATCGTGACCGGCGAAGAGTCGGATGTGGATATGTCCGGCAAGCGCATCAGCCATTTCGAACTTTACCTTGAAGCGATGCGAGGAGTGGGTGCTGACACCGGGCCCATCGAGCGCTTCATCCGATCGATCACACAGGGTGCATCCATCCAAGAGGCCTTGAGAGCAAGTGGTGCTCCTGAAGGAGCCGCTCAATTCGTCAACAACACCTTCCGCACATTGGACACCCGAAAGCATCATGTGGTGGCAGCGGTGTTCACGTTCGGCCGCGAAGACCTGATACCTGATATGTTCCTTCAACTGATCAAAGGTCTGCAACAAGAATTCCCAGATAAAGTCGATCTCGTGCGCTACTATGTGGAGCGTCATATCGAAGTGGATGGCGGGCACCATGGCGAGTTGGCTTTACAGATGACTTCGCAATTGTGCGGGGATGACGAAACCAAATGGGAAGCATGCGAGCAAGAAGTGGTTGCCGCACTTCAATCAAGAGCGGCACTTTGGGACGCCATCCTTATTGCCGGCAAGGACTCCGTAAGCGCCGTGCGCTGATTGCCGCTTTTCTGTTTTCATTAGTTTGCTACATTGTATGCAAATAATATCCGGTCATGAAAACAAAATCCGTTCTGTTCTTGATGGTTCTTTTTTCAATTAGCGCAATCCGCTGCAAGAAAGAAAAAGACCCGAGCCCGCAGGTCTCCTATCAGGTCTCCTATCAGATTTCCTGCACGGATTGTTATGTGTATTGCAAAGGAGCCAATGGCAGTGCACAGAATTTCTATCATCAGAACAGTTCCTGGACCTACTCTTACGAAGCCGGACCGAACGATACGCTTGTTCTGATCGCTCAGAACACCTCGGGAGCGCCCGCCTCCGTAGCAGGAGCCATCCGTGTCAATGGGAACATTGTAGCCGCTGACACGAGCTACTGCCCTGTGAGCGGACTCATTATAGTCAGCGATACGCTTCGATAGTTGCTTCGGTGGCTCATTTGCCTCCGATCGCCTCCAGTCCTTCCAGGATAAGATTCCTGAGCTGTGGCTTTTTTACACTCAGCGATTCCAGATGACGCTTCACCGGTTCGCTTGATGCGTAGCCATTCAACAACTCGAGTATCTCTAACGGCAGCAACCACTCTTCTGCATTCAACGATAGCGTATCATTGAACAGATTCAAAAGCAGTCGTTCATCCGCTTTGCCATTCTCACGCATATCTCTGACCTTACCATATAGGATTTCCAAAGCGGTGGGCGCCAATCCTTGCTCCCCTCCAGGTGTTGTGGTGCCTGATACACCGTACAGGTTAGGGAATGAAAGCACGTCAGCAGATCCGGCAAAGGCGGAAACGATTTCCTTGCCTACGGCCATATCGAATACGCCATACTCCGGCTTGTAAAGCACTTCGTCACGGTAGGTGACGGTACAGTCGTCCAATTGGATGAGCATCAGTTTGCCTTTCACATTCCTTATACCCGTCACGTTCAGTCCTTCCACACGGATACCGCTCTCGAATTCGAATCGCAAGCGGATGCCGTCGTAGAAATTGTACGCTTTCAAATCGACGGGACCCATGTCTTCGATTGCCAGATTGATTCCTTTCAGTTTGCCCAATGGAGAACTGAATCCGTGAGCATGCCGGGCTACGCCGTGACCGATTAGTTCCTTTTCGCGATAAGCCAACGCAGTGGATCCTTCGGTTTGGAAATAGATTACTTCGTTATCGTCATTCACGATCATGCGCTTGAACTTCCCCGAAACCTGCAAGCCAGTGCTGAGCTCGATCGTTCCCACTCTGCCCGACTCGATCAATCTCTTCAATCCTTTACGTCCGCCTTTTCGCACGCTCATCGATTGCGCGAATTCCTCCAGGACTTCCATCAGATAGGAGAAGTCGGGCGTGACGTACAATTGCGGCTGCGGCTTGGTGATGTCAAATGATCGATCAGCGGCAGCGATGGAATAAGGGATCTTCTTCACTTCCTCCTTCATGCACCATTTACTTTCCCCAATGGAGGAGAGCAAGCCTGCGCCGTAGATTTTCGGTCGGTCCATCGGACCAACCAGTCCATACTCCACGGTCCACCACTGAAGGTTGCGTATCCTGGCCATCTCCGATGGTTCGGTCTCGGTACTTTGTAACCGATCCACTTCTTGCTCTGCGTCGGCTATTTCTTTCTGCGTCGATTCTTTCGATTCTTTCAAAATCGACAAGCGTCGAACGGCTTCATAGAGTGCGATGTCGTATTCGGAGAGGATGGCCTTGGCTCCGATTTCACCTAATCGTCGGAGGTATTCGGCATAATCCGGATTAGCGATGATCGGTGCGTGACCGGCCGCTTCGTGAATGATGTCGGGGGCCGGCGTGTACTCGATATGTTCCAGCTGTCGGATATCGGAGGCGATGACAAGTATCTTGTACGCTTGGAACTCCATAAAGGCATTGGGAGGAATGAACCCGTCAACGGCGACTGCCGCCCAACCGATTTCCTTCAGGATGCGGTTCATGCCGTACATGCTCGGTATGTGATCGATTGAAACACCGGTCCTGGCCAGTCCATCCATATACGATCCATGAGCGCTCGAGGAGAGATGCCGCACGTTGTTGCGCATCACATAACGCCAGACCGCCTGATCGATCGGCGAGTACGAAGCATATAGCTGGGGTTTGATGAACTGCTTCAGGTGCGGAGGCAGTCGTTCAATCAGTTCATTGCTTTCGAATCCTGTAACTGTTTCACGCATGGGAAAACGGCAAAATGGTGCGCCGCAAGCCTTCTACGCAACAGTCAGTGCTTGGGTTCGGCCTGCTTCAAGTATCAGGTGGTACGACGCACTTGCTCCCACTTCTGCCGGATATATTCTCCAAATGGGGTTTCTGACGGGTCGAACCGTTCCTGCGGCGAGGCGTGCTGCTGCTGATTGGAAAAAAGGCTGTAATGCTGATTCCCTAGCATAGGAATTCGCGCATCGTAGTCGGGATAATAGAACAATACGCCGGAAGTTCGTTGTCGGCCCGAGGATACGACCCGATGCAGGGGCGATTTGTATTCGCCACCGGTCAACAGCGAAAAATAATCGCCACAATTCACCAGCAAGGTTCCTTCGACAGGTGGAATGTCGTGCCATTCATTCTGATGGAAGAATTGCAAACCCGTCACACCGTCTTGTTGTAAAATAAGTGTGAGAAAGCCCCAATCGGTATGGGCGCTGGATCCTATCCGGTCCTGACGGTCCGGGAAAAACGCATCGGCAGCCTTGTAAGGGAAATAATGAAAAAGGCGCATCAAGGAAATGGTCGCTCCTTCCGTACAGTAGCCGGACAAGTGCTCTTCCTCATAACCGTAGCTAAGCGAGAAGGCCCGTACCAATCCTTCCGCAATGCTCACCATATCGGCGAAGAAGCTATCCATCGACCGTCGCCAGCCGGGAAGCAACGTTTCAGCAGGCCACACATTGGGTCCTTGCATGGAATTTTTCGGAACAGTCCCCTCCGGCCAGGGATATCCATAAGAGAATGCCTCTTTGACTTCCAGTGCTGAGGAGCCACTTTCTTCGCCCATGCCGATGTATCCGCGGGTGAATCCACCAGGTTGTACAGCTATGTCGCTTTTATCCGCTGCATCCAATGAGAAGAACGCGTTCATCTGCTCGAGCAACGGTTTCCCTGGCAGTCCATGACCGGTGAGATAAAACGCTCCGAACTCCCGGCAGGCTTTGTCCAAATCGTCTGCAACCCGTCTCCTGGTTTCAAGCGGACTTTTTTCGAGAAAGGGCGATATATCGATAGTGGGTAATCTCATGGCTGAGCATAAAGATACATGTCTGCTCCGACGTTATCTTCGCCTCGTGAATTGGTTGGACTTCCTTCTTGCCGGCATCCTGTTGATCGGGTTGGTCCGTGGTTTCATGAACGGCTTCGTGTATGAAATCGCTCACCTGGGAGCCTACTTTCTCGGACTCTATGCGGGATTCGCTTTAGCGAACACTGTTGCTGAACAGTTGACGCGGATCACCGGAGCTGCTCCCGCTTTGGTGCATGGAATATCCTTCACCGTCGTGTTCATCCTGGTATGGATCGGAGTGTTGCTGCTGGGCAAGTTGTTCACCGGTCTGGTGGAAGTGGCCTTTCTCGGTGTCTTCAACCGATGGGCCGGAGCGATTTTCGGAAGTTTGAAATTCGCCGTGCTGCTCAGCATCTTCATCGTCATGTTCCACAAGGCGGACATACGGATGAAGCTGCTCTCTCCCGATACGAAAGCCGGATCATTCTTGTATTACCGCATATCGCGGATCGCTCCGGCGGTCCTGCCTGTATTAGAGGATCTGGGCCAATGATGGGTCAACCCTGGATAGCAGTGACTCCGGGTAATGCTTTGCCCTCGAAGAACTCCAAAAGCGCTCCTCCTCCAGTAGAAACATAAGATACTTTTTCACCTAAGCCGAAGGCGTTGATGGCTGCTGCAGAGTCGCCGCCACCTATGAGCGAATACGCGCCCTTTGCAGTAGCCGAAACGATCGCCTCCGCTATCGAGCGCGTGCCGGTCGAGAATTTTTCCATTTCAAAAACTCCCATCGGACCGTTCCAAAGAATGGTACGTGATTGCAGGATGACGGCAGAAAATGCACTGACTGCTTTCGTGCCGATGTCCAGTCCCATCCACCCGTCAGGAATAGCATGGTTGTCGGCGGTTGCAGTGTTTGCGTCTTTGTCGAATTTATCGCCGAGAACAGAATCAGCGGGTAAAAGCAGATTACACCCTTTTTCTTTTGCTTTGCTAATGAGTTCGGCAGCAAGTTCCAGTTTGTCTTCCTCTACGAGTGAATTGCCGATGCTTCCTCCCATGGCTTTGAAAAAAGTATACGCCATACCTCCTCCGATAAGGATGTTGTCGGCTTTGCCAATCAGGTTTTCGATGATGAGGATCTTGTCGCTCACTTTCGCTCCGCCCATCACAGCAGTGAAGGGCTTCTGAGCATGCTCCATCACTTTGCGGGCGTTTTCCAATTCGGATTGCATCAAATAACCGAAGCATTTGTTTCCAGAAAAATGAGACGCGATAACAGCCGTGGAAGCATGTGCCCGATGGGCTGTTCCAAAAGCGTCATTCACGTACACATCTCCATGCTTGGATAGCTTCTCGGCGAAATCAGGATCTCCCTTTTCCTCTTGCTTGTAAAAGCGGAGGTTCTCCAGCAAAAGGACGTGTCCGGGTTTCAATGCGGCCGACAGGCTAAACGCTTCCTCTCCGATGCAGTCGCCCGCGAACGTCACCGGTACCCCGAGTAATTCAGCGGTTCGAGCAACCGTATGACGCAAGGTGAATTTTTCCGTATCGATGCTGCCGTCTTCGCGCAGCTTCTTGAGTGGCCGACCCAGGTGGCTCATCAGTACGATGCTTCCTCCTTGGTTAAGTATTTTTCGCAATGTCGGTAGCGCAGCACGGATACGGCTGTCGTCGGTGATGTGAAAGGTCTTGTCAAGCGGAACATTGAAGTCTACGCGGACAAGCGCACGTTTGCCGTTGAAATCGATCGTATCCAGGGTCTTCATGGTGCAGCAAAGGTAAAGAACCGGACAAAACGGCTGTACGCTTTCCTTATTCTGAGTACCTTCGCAGGATGCGTTTTGCTGATGTCATCGGACATGATGCCTTGAAACATCGCCTGCTGGGCAACTTGCAGGAAGGAAGAGTCAGTCACGCTCAATTGTTTCTTGGAGCTCCCGGTTCGGGAGCATTGCCCCTCGCTTTGGCTTATACGTCCTTACTGCTGTGTGAAAGGCCGCTTCGGGATGATTGCTGCGGCGAATGTCCGTCGTGCGTGAAGAGTTCGAAACTGGTTCATCCGGACGTCCTCTTCTCCTTTCCTATCATTACCAGGGAGAAACTACAAAAGCCAACGAGCAACGATTTCGTGGCTGAGTTCCGTGAAGCAGTCCTTGCACGACCGTACTTGAATTACCTGGACTGGATGGCCAGTCTGGAAGCGGAAAACAAGCAAGGCTTCATTCCTGTCGACGAAGCTCGCGCGATCATTCATCGCTTGTCGCTGAAATCAGTCGAAGGATCCTACAGGATCGTATTGATGTGGCTCCCTGAAAAGATGCGCTCGGAAACCGCTAATGCCATGCTCAAGATCCTCGAAGAGCCGGAAGAGCGTACCGTATTCCTGTTGGTGGCGGAAAACGATGAGTCGATTCCTGTGACTGTATTATCGAGAACACAGTTGGTCAAGGTGAATCGACTATCCGACGACGAGGTGCGCAAGGGCATGCTTCGCGCCGCCGGAGATTCCTCCGCAAGCCACTCACGGATCGTGCACCGTGCGGATGGCGACTTCCGGTTGGCACTTCAGCTACTTGAAGAAGATGATCCGGATGCAGATGTGGCCGAAACCTTTCTCGAATGGATGCGTGCCTGCCTGAAGCTCAACTTGTCCAAAATCCAGGAGTTGGGCGACCAGCTCTCGGGCGCCGGACGCGAGCGTCAAAAAGCTTTCATGGAATATTCGCTATCCATCGTACGGGAATGTCTGCTGATCAACTACGGCGACGATCGATTGGTGCGCATCGATGGTAAGGAAAAAGACAGTTTCAAGCGACTGGCACCCTTCATCCATGCTGGTAATTCCGAGGCATTCATCCATGCGTTGAATGATGCGCACTATCATCTGGAGCGCAATGCGAATTTCAAGATCCTTTTCGCCGATCTCTCTTTCAAGTTGTTTCGGTTGCTGAATGTGCGCTGAGTGGCTTTCACCAATTGAAAGTGTGTACCAACTGAGTAAAGAGCTCTTGTCTTATCTCTGACTTTTTCAGAATGACAAGGGCGCCCGATTCCAACCGGAAGTGATCATTGAATCGATAAGACAACCCGATAAAAGATCGGTTCTGATCGAATCGCATACCGTCAGGATACCAGAATAATTCCTCTGTACCGGCTACTGCCCAGTCAGACTCTTTCGAAATCCTCCACAGTGCGCCGGTAAAAATCCTGGCCCTGAACGATGGAGAGGCTGAGCCGATGAATCTCTCCTCGATGCGTGCACGCAGTTGTGTCCTCCAACGTGCCTTGTTCCAGCGGAAAATCAACTGTTGAGATGGACGATTTTCTACGACCAAAGGAACATCCTGCTTGCCTGGAGTGCCATTCAGAACATAGGCATATCCGATGCCTAAAGAAAGATGCTCATTGAACGAATACTGCCCGAACGTTCTGAGCAACACCTGTTGCAAATCGTTGAAGGGCGAGTAATACCGGAGCTGGTAGTCTCCCACCAACGACCAGCGCTGGTTGAATGCTCCTGACATGGAATAGGAGAACCACGTTCCCGTATTCGATGAAAAGGACCGCGACGGATACAACAGCAGGAGCGGGAAAAGCAATACGAAAAGTGCCCTCGGACCGAGTCGTGGTCCGGATTTCATCTTAATCCGCTGATAATCTTGGTAATCGGCCCGGTGAATAGTCGTCAAGATTCATTATTTTTGTAAAAATACGCTTTTAGTATCCCGCTCGACTTATGGCATGTGCATCGTGTAGTTCTGGAAAAGATGGTCAACCCGGGGGTTGTCGTAACAATGGCACCTGTGGGACGGGCGGTTGTAATAAACTGAATGTCTACAATTGGCTCTCGGACATGGTATTGCCTGCCGGTCAAGCGCCTTACGATATCGTAGAAGTGCGTTTCAAGGGCAGTCGCAAAGAGTTTTTTCGCAATAAAGAAGTCGCTGATCTCAAGACCGGCGATGTAGTAGCTGTAGAAGGCTCTCCGGGACACGACGTCGGCGTGGTTTCCATGACCGGCGAACTGGTTCGATTCCAGTTGCGCAAGAAGGGAATGACAGAGACCTCGGAACAGATCCGTGCATTGTACAGAAAAGCCAAGCCATCCGACATTGAAAAATGGGACGAGATGCGCGATAAAGAGTCAACCGTACTGCTGCGCTCCAGGTCAGTGATCCAATCGCTCAAGTTGCAAATGAAATTGAGCGACGTCGAATTCCAAGGCGATGGCAAGAAAGCTACCTTCTATTACACCGCCGAGGAACGAGTCGATTTCAGAGAGTTGATCAAGCGGTTGGCCGACGAATTCCGTATCCGCGTGGAGATGCGCCAGATCGGTATGCGCCAGGAGGCGAGCCGAGTCGGTGGCATCGGAGTGTGCGGACTCGAACTGTGTTGCTCGACCTGGTTGACGGATTTCAAGACCGTTTCCACCAGCGCCGCCCGTTATCAGAATCTTGCACTCAATCCGGCCAAGCTCGCCGGTCAATGCGGTAAATTGAAATGTTGTCTCAACTTCGAGTTGGACAGCTACATGGATATCATGCGTGAATTCCCTGCGACCAACATCGCGTTGGAAACGGAGAAGGGTCGTGCAACTCACCAAAAGACAGACATCTTCAAAAAGCTCATGTGGTACGCCTATTCAGGTGGCCCGCGCAGAGGCGAAGGCGGTGAAGGTTTCGATGGTCCGGATGGTGGCAATTGGGTCGCAATCCCGCTTGACCGTGTCAAGGAGATCATTGCACTGAACAAATCAGGTAAGAAGGCCGGCGACCTGCTCGAAGGAGATTGGTTGGAAGTGGAAGAGGAAAAAGAACCTGATTACCAGAACGTCGTCGGTCAAGACCGCATCGACCGGATGGACAAGAAGAAAAAGAAAAAGAAGAAAAAGAAGAAGGCGGTCACTGCTGGGTCAGCAGAAGACGAT
>JBJTRB010000232.1:0-6000 GCA_046075925.1 Bacteroidota bacterium
GAAGACACCCACCTCACCTTCGACGATATCCGGAATGCATTCGGTGAGAAAGCGGCCTCCATTGTCGATGGACTGACGAAGATTTCAGGCGTCGTACTCCAAGGGTCATCCATCCAAGCGGAGAATTTCCGGAAGATGCTGTTGACGCTCTCTGACGATGTGCGTGTCATTCTCATCAAGCTGGCTGATCGATTACACAATATGCGTACGCTCGGCTCCATGAGCAGGGAGAAGCAATTGAAGATCGCATCGGAAACAGCATTCCTTTATGCTCCCCTCGCCCACCGACTTGGACTTTATCCGATAAAGACCGAACTGGAAGACCTTTCTCTGAAATACACTGAGCCGGAGATATACGAAGACATTGCTGCAAAACTTCAGCAGACCAAACGTGAGCGTACCAGGTTCATCAACGAGTTCATGGAACCTGTCAAGGACGAACTCAACCGGCAAGGATTCAAGTTCGACGTACGCAGTCGTACCAAATCGGTCCAATCGATCTGGAACAAGATGAAACGCCAGGGCGTAGGTTTCGAGGAGATCTATGACATCTTCGCTGTGCGAGTCATCATCGATGCAGAAGAGGCGGATGAAAAGGCGATGTGTTGGCGCTGTTACTCCGTCTTCACTGATTTCTACACACCGAATCCGGACCGCCTTCGCGACTGGATTTCAACTCCCAAAGCCAACGGCTATGAATCCCTGCACACGACCGTAATGGGCCCGGGGGGACGATGGGTGGAAGTTCAGATCCGGACCCGTCGTATGGACGATATCGCCGAAAAGGGATTCGCCGCGCATTGGAAATACAAGGAAGCGAATCCTGAATCCGCCCTGGATGAATGGATCAAGAAAATCCGCGAATTGCTTGAACACCCCGATAGCAATGCGCTCGACTTCATTGACGATTTCAAACTGAACTTGTTCTCGGACGAGATTTTCGTTTTCACCCCGGACGGCGACATACGAACACTCCCCGCTGGAGCCACAGCACTTGACTTCGCCTTCGATATCCACTCCGACTTAGGCTCACGCTGTATCGGAGCGAAGACCAACCACAAACTGGTACCGCTCAGCCATCGGCTTCGAAGCGGCGACCAGGTGGAAATCCTGACATCGAGCAAGCAGACGCCCAAAGAAGACTGGCTGAACTATGTTGTCACCGCCAAGGCCAAATCAAAAATCAAGGTAGCCTTAAAAGAGGAAAAGAAACGATTTTCGGATGACGGAAAAGAGATCCTTCAGCGCAAGTTCAAGCACCTTAAGCTGGACTTCACGACCGAGAATATCAACGAGCTCCTGGCCTATTACCGAATCCCCTCTTCGCTGGAATTGTATTACCGCATTGCAAAAGGGATGATCGACATCTACGACCTCAAGGATTTCGTAGTGGAGAAAGGCACGATACGTTCTCGACAGCCGGTCAAGACCGAGCAGCAGACGCTCGAACAGATGGTGCGATCCATCAGGGGGTCCAGCGATATGCTGGTCATCGGCGAGAATCTTGAAAAGATCGACTACAAACTTTCTCCTTGCTGCAATCCGATACCCGGCGACGATGTATTCGGATTCATCACCATCAACGAAGGCATCAAGATCCACCGGGTTTCTTGCCCTAATGCTACCCAATTGATGTCCAACTATGCCTACCGTATCGTTAAGGCAAAATGGACCGGACAACAGGAAATCGCGTTCCTTGCCGGCATCCGGATCACCGGAATCGACGATGTGGGTGTGGTCAGCAAGATCTCCAAAGTGATTTCGAGCGAATTGAAAGTGAACATGCGAAGCATCAGTATCGAATCGAATGACGGGATTTTCGAGGGCACGATCATGTTGTTCGTCCATGACACCCACCATCTCCACAAGCTGATCAAAAAGCTCAGAGAAGTAAACGGCATCCTCACGGTAAGCAGGATCGATGGAAAATAAATCAAGGCTATGAGCACTCAGGACAATTTCCAAGCAGCACGAAAGGCCTTCACCGATTACCTGGAGCAGCATGGGCACCGTAGGACCGCCGAACGGTTCACTGTGTTGGAAGAAATCTACCTGTTGGACGATCACTTCGATGTGGAGTCGCTCTATGTGAGCATGAAGAACAAAGGACACCGCATCAGCCGGGCCACTCTTTACAACACCATTGAATTATTGTTGGAGTGCGACTTGATAACCCGACATCAGTTCGGGAAAAACCTGGCACTTTTCGAAAGGTCCTATGCCTATAAACAACACGACCATCTGATTTGCCAGGATTGCGAGCGCATTTTCGAGTTCTGCGACCCCAGGATCCAGCAGATACAGTCCATGATGGGAGAAATCCTGCGTTTCGATGTTTCCTCGCATGCCCTTCATCTCTTCGGGCATTGCCGCGAATTGAAGGAAAAAGGCGTTTGCTCCCACAATAACAAGGCAACCGAGAATCAAGCTGCTAATTAGCACACAGGTCCTGGTTAAAAAATAGGCTGATACGGTCTGCCGAGTGCCTCTATTTACGTATTTTCGGGGCATGGATTTCAACTACCAAATCATCAACAAAGGCGGTTATGCCATCGTTGAAATGAGCGGCAACCTGATTGACCGTACTCAGGCCACTCCGTTCCTTGATGAAATACAAGCCTCCATTGACAGTGGCGTGAAAAATTTTGTGATTTCAATGGAGAATTTCAAATACCTGAACAGCAACGGTCTGAATGTCCTGGTGAACATCCTCACCAAAAGCCGTCGCAGCGGAGGTGATACGACGATCTGCAGTATCAACGATAAGATCAAGGAGTTGCTGATCATCACCAAATTGAATACCGTATTCACCATTACTGACGACCTTCCCAGTGCGGTTAGGCAGTTCCAAAGCTGATCTCTCCACACCCGTGTCAATGCACGGAACACTGGGGATCGTCTTTTCACGTGTATTCCACTCCATAGCAAACAGCGCGACCGCTTACAAGTCCACTGATCATGTCTGTTGATGTACTACTAGGCCTCCAATGGGGCGACGAGGGCAAAGGAAAGATCGTGGATGTCCTTACTCCCGACTACGGTGTTGTGGCCCGATTCCAGGGTGGACCGAATGCAGGCCATACCTTGGAGTTCGAAGGAATCAAGCATGTGCTTCACACCATTCCTTCCGGAATTTTCAGAGCTGAGACCATCAACATCGTCGGCAATGGCGTAGTCATCGACCCTGTTACCCTTCGCAAAGAAATAGATGCGTTGGTAACCATGAAAGTCCCGGTATCCGAACGCTTGTTCATTTCCCGAAAAGCCAACCTCATACTACCCACGCATCGATTGCTGGATGCAGCATCCGAAGCCTTGAAAGGTGCCGACAAAATCGGCTCCACACTGCGAGGCATCGGTCCGACCTACATGGACAAGACCGGTCGTAACGGATTACGCGTGGGCGACGTCGAGTCCCCTTCTTTCTCCGATCGTTATGCGCGACTACGGCAGAAACACCTCGACCTTCTGAAATCCATGAATCACCATGCGGAAGGATTTGATGCGTTGGAAAAAGAGTTCATGCAGGCGGTCGAATTCCTGCGGACCTTGAATCTGGTCGATAGCGAACACCTGATCAACGGTTACATCCGCTCTCACAGGAGCATACTTGCAGAGGGTGCGCAAGGTTCATTGCTGGACATTGACTTCGGATCGTACCCGTTCGTCACTTCCTCCAACACCATCACTGCCGGTGCTTGCACCGGGTTGGGTGTTGCTCCACGACACATCGGAAAAGTCTATGGCATCTTCAAAGCGTACTGCACACGTGTAGGAAGCGGCCCCTTCCCTACTGAATTGAATGATGCAATCGGTGAATCCATCCGCAAGGCAGGCAACGAATTCGGTTCCACTACCGGTCGACCCAGAAGGTGCGGGTGGCTCGATTTGCCCGCACTTAAATACGCCATCATGATCAACGGGGTGACCGATCTGACCATGACCAAACCCGATGTACTCAGCGGTTTCGACGAATTACAAGTATGTACTGCTTACGAAATCGACGGAGAGCGCATTGATTACATGCCATTTGATACGGTGAATGCAGACATACGACCGGTTTACACCAAACTATCAGGCTGGAAGCAACCCCTCACAGGCATTACCCGTGAATCGGAATTCCCAAAAGAACTTTCCGCCTATATCAGTTGGCTGGAAGAGGAACTGAATGTTCCGGTAAGCATCGTTTCCGTAGGCCCCGACCGGAGTCAGACCATCCGACGACGCTGAAAATTCCTGCATTGACTTCAATGTCCGCAGTCGCGCAACTGCCAACTGACGGGCGATAGGGTATCCGGTATTATTTCTTCTTCTTTTTTTTCACTCTGTATCACAGGAAGATCGGGTTGTCCGGCATCCAACCATGCGGAATACCAATAACACCCCGTTCGGAATGCAGCCATCTGCATGCGCTGCTCCACTTGCCCATCCAACATTTCATGGTAGTCGGTGGAATAGGTCAATGAATAAACCTTGACCACTCTGCTGCCGCGATCTTCCCACGAAAACTTGCGGTCGGATCTGGTCATGGCGTTCAGTTCGCGTTCAAAGGAAAGAACTGAGTCCACTGCCATGTGACTTTCCTTCAGGACTTCCCATGCCGACGCTAGCGGACTTTGAAGGTAATCTGCCCGCTCAGCCACAAGCAGGTAATCCTTACTGAATACCTCCGGCAGCCTGGACTCCCAGAAAGCATGAATACCGCGCTGACCGGTCTGCTGACCGTCATAGTTCGACGTACAATGCAAGGGCACATGTGCATCACCGACATAGTGGCCAAGAAAGGCTGAATACCGAAGAATGGCTTTCTCGTCTCGCCTTCGGAATGCCTGCACCAACTTCAAGTATTGTTCGTGGATGGTCCAAGGAACAGTACCATGAGCCAGTACAGTGTCCTCGCCATACATACAAGCCGCATCCTCGTACCGGAAGGGTATTGCCTCCAGAGAACCATAATGGTCGATGTCAAGATAATGACGTGGTGCTTCCAACGGATCGACATAGCGTCGTCGGTCAGGATCCGGGGCGTGCTCTTCCAGGTAATCAAGATGAGGTTTATAGAATCCGAATAGCGGAAGCGGCAAGGTGAAGCATGCCATGCGATTAATGATCCCATGTGCATGAAAACCCCATGCCGATACGGTTTCTTGAAAAATGAAAATGAATGTGATTGCGGTCAATAGTCGTTTCATACCCGAAGCTCGAGAATAGAAACAGACGATTCAACCCATGCATTCAGGTGAATGAATGAAACAGCAAGGAAGAAATTTCAATCTTGCATGCGCACAAGAGCGCCGTCTTTCAGGACAGGTATGACATCTGTCTGATTGGGAGTAAGACAATACTTGATATCACGCTTCAGGTTAAGACGAGCCAGGCGATCTTTGTGAGAGGAATAATTCAGGAACTTGAACGGATCGGCTTGTGCCATCTGATACAGGTATTTCAACGCCAGGCAACCATCACCATGTTTATACGATTCGGACCTCCTGAATATCTCTTCGGTGACAGCTCCAGCGAAGAGGGCATCCTCCAGGTTGAACTTGTTTTTCCAGCCTGAGCACAGTAAAAGAATGTTTTTCTCTTGCGAAACCAACCAGGAACAAAGCGCATCGATATTGAGGAAGGAACCGATGACGACTTTGAAAGCGTCTTTGGATACTTCTATAGCCTGGGTGCCGTTGGTCGTCGTAATGACCAAGGTCTGTCCTTTGATGCGTTCATCCATGTAATGAAAAGGAGAATTCCCGAAGTCGAATCCCTCCACCTGTATGGCGTCACGCTCGGCGCCTGTGAGGAACCCCTTGCTTTTCCATTCGCGTGCCTCTTCGACAGTCGCAACTGGAATGATCTTTTCAGCACCCCAAGCGAAAGCCGTACAGATAGCAGAAGTGGCTCTGAAAATGTCGATGATCACCACGATATTGTCTCGCTCCTTGTACACGGGGTACAAATAGGGAGAGAAACAAGCATCGATGGTCCAACGGGCTTTTTCGTTCA
>JBJTRB010000233.1:0-5554 GCA_046075925.1 Bacteroidota bacterium
TCGAGTCGTCGGGAAAATGAAAAACACCGGCACGCAGGGTGGTATCGAAACGGAGCGTTTGTACTAACGTGGTGTCGCCTGTTCCAGCGAACGCAGGTTCTTTATATATGAGTAATAAGCTAAGGAGGCCGGCGAACAAAACAGGCAAGCGGTTGGATGTCATGATATGATTTGAGTATTGATTAGCAGAAACGGGGATAGTGTAGATCAGCCTGTTAAAGGCTTTGCCAAATATGGAGGACGATAATCGGCTGCAATTAAGACAATAATAAAAAGTGTAAGGATCATTATCTAATTGACATTCAAGAACCCGGGGGTGAACAACCGGATCTCTTTTTAGAACGTAAAAGCCTGATAAAAGGACCTTTATCATACTTTTTTCACAAAATATCCACCCCCCGCGGGTAATTTTTTTTTGTAAGAAGCAACCTTGATTTGAAAATAGGCGTTAGACTTGTACCAAATCAAAAAACCCAATACATGAAAAAGACCATTATGATTGTTGCAGCAACGCTTGCAACGCTTGTCGCTTCGGCGCAAACCAAAATGTGGATCGCAGGTAATGCAGGTTATTTCTCCTCTACCACCGACGTATCCGGTGACACTGACCCTAAAGTTTCTGGCGGCTCTTTCGGTCCTCAGTACGGTTACTGGGTAAATGACAACATCGCTGTAGGTATCGGACTGAGCTATTCAAGCTCGACCGCTGAGAATGGAACAGAAGGTGGTGCTTTGGATTACAAAACCAAAGAAATGACAGGTTTCTCTGTAAGCCCGTTTGTTCGTTACTACAAGAAGATGGACAAATTCGCCCTTTATGGTGAATTGAACATCGGAATCGGTTCTGGCAAGACCTCATGGTCAGATGTGACCGCTGGTAGTAGCCCGGTTGAAGTTCCGGATGCTGAAACCAAATCCTTCTCTTTGAACGTAGGTCCTGGTGTTCAGTACTGGTTTTCAGACAACTGGTCTATGAACACGACCATCGGTCTTCTCAGCTACGGTACTGATACCCAAGTGGGTCAGGACGGTGCTGATGACGTAGTTACCTCCGACTTGAACTTCGGTCTGGACATGACCAGCCTGAACTTCGGTCTGAACTACCACTTTTAATCGGTACTAACCGATACAAAAAAGGGGGCCCTGTAGGTCCCCTTTTTTATTTCCCTTTATTGCACCGAGGCAACATCCTTTTTGATTTTCGGAATCGTTTTCAAGTAATCATAGATCGCCCCGGCTTCAGCACTGTCCAAGGTTACATAAGGCATCATCGGCGCCCGAAGCATTCGACCGTCGGGCCGTTGACCGGTCATCACTGCAGTGATGAATTGCTCCTTGCTCCATTGCCCGATACCGGTCTCCGCATCGGGTGTGATGTTGGCCGTTAGGATCGTCTTTCCATCAAGATCAACCATCTTATTCCCGCCGCCAAAGAAGCCGATGGAGTTTTCAGGAACCAAGGGATCATTGGTTTTGAAATCGGCCGAGTGACAACTGTAACACTCTACGGCCGCCAATGCCAGGTATTTTCCATGCGCAACATGATCCGATGTGTCGGGCATCAGGATAGGCGAAGATGGATACGGCAACTCTTTGAACGCCACAGTACATAGGAATTTGGTGAGAAAAGTGGGCTCACAGGGTTGGTCGGGTACCTCTTTGGCCGCCACAAGCGGGTCGTCGCTGCGCAGGAAAGCAATGATGGAAAGGAGGTCTTCATCCGCCATCAGGGGCAACTTGGGCATCCAGGGAGGTGCATAATACCCATCCCGCTTCACACCGGTACGCAACAGATAAGCGATTTCGCCATTGCTCCACGTACCGATTCCAAATTGATTGCTGGCCGTGATATTCGGTGCATAAGCCTTACCGAACTCAGCCGGCGCGTCCGCCACCAGTTTACCGGTATAAGCTCCCGTCTGGACATTCAGGTGACAGTGCTGACACAGCAGGGATGCCAATTTTTTACCCCGCTGAACACGCTCAGGTGTGATAGTAACTTGAATATCTACTGCTTGGTTGTTTAACCGCGGAATTCCGCGCACGGCAATGAAGGAGGCTCCAAGCCCAATCAACACTACGATTGAGCCTATCAGCCAACCCATTAGACGAAGTGCTTTTTTCATGTTATACGGTTTTGGACTGAATTGAAATGTAGCCGTTTCAGAAAAAGAGCCTAGTTTTTCTTGATTTATTAATAAAGTAACTTAAAATAATACAATTCTCGGGCCCGATTTTAAGAAGGTGACTCTGCCTGATAAAAGGGATGAAATCCACGCATCCCCAACCGCAATTGGTTGAATCGCTCTTCGTACCTTCGCAATCCGATGAAAAAAGGCCTTTCCCTACTCCTGATTTCCCTATTCGGGATGGCTATAAGCACCGCCAATGCACAAGGGATCATCACCCCGCCTGAAAGAAGTCCGTTCTCACTGAATGCCCGTTTCGGGTTACTCACCAACAACCCCGATCTGGCGGTGAAAATGTACGATAAACAGGATTCGACTATCCTTCGGACCTTGAACACGGGCTATATGGCTGCGCCGGAGTTGTCGTTGAACATCGACATGATCCGATATAAAGCACTGGTGGTCGGAATACAGTTGACTGCCTTGGTGGCCCAGCCGGGGTTACATGTCAAAGGGGACAATGTCGACTACCTGGCAGGACTGACCGACTTGTACATGGCGAAAGGAACCTTGTGGCTTTCACTTAACACCAGCGGCGACCCCTATTCGCTCTTCAGCCTACCCTACCACGGACAAGGCGAATCCGTCATCGGATTCACCGGTGCCATCATGGAAACGAAAGACGTGTTGCCCACTGCTCAGGCAGCCGATAGTCTTGGTATCACCCAGCTCAACGGAAATACGTGTCGTGCGCTGGGCGTCAGCTTCGGCTGGAACTGGAGACTGGGGCAGTCGGGGTGGGTGTTCGGCATCAACGGGTCGCTGATGTGGAATTGGGATAAAAATTATCTGATCAACTTCGAAACGACCGACGAGGCTAAATACACGTCCGGAACTTTGCCCTTCGCGCCCCGCTTGGTTACCGGCGGTTTCGGTTACCACTTTTAATTTGCATCATCCGATTTTCCGCGACGCGCCCACAGCTTCTTGGCTTCCTTTTTCTTGTCTTTCACCGTGCGCTCGCGAAATCTGCCATCGTAAAATCCTTGCTGCAGCGATAATTTGCGCTGCAGTCGTCGGGCGACAGCACCCGGGTCGTGCGCTTTTTTCTTCTTCATGATCCATGCTCTTTTCGACCAGGAACTTGAACGCATCCTTTGTAGCGGACAAACAAATAAAGGAACAACACTCTCGAGTAACGGAATACCCAAGGCGTGATCGCTACGGCGAGCACGATGGCTCCTGACATCAATCGCTGAAAATGGCTGAAGATCTCGCCGAAAAACAAGTAATAGACGAAAACGTATCCGCACAGCAATCCCACCATCAAGATGTAACTCACATAAGCGGCACCGAAATAGAAACCAGGCTCAACCTTGTTGCTACTTCCACACGCTGGACAATACGGATGCATCGCACCCAATTTCCGTAACCGGAAAGTATTCGGTTCCTTGAATAGAAACGCCCTCCTGCACGCAGGACAACGCATCTGTAGAATGGCGGAAAGCATGGAGGTCATTCGAAGCACAAAGATAATCGTACAATTCCGGCGGTCCAGCTGATCCTGGTCATTACGTTCTACGCTCCATACGGATTGTGTAAAAAATCTTACAGCCAGAAAAGTAACCCGGAAGCGATTTTTACTGTTAAAACATAGTCGAATCAGGCTCTGCCCGAACTATATCGTCGGGTTTCTTACACAAAAGACCTCTTGATGACAACCTGGACACGGAGAATCGGACAATGAACACACTTCTTAAAAGCCTCCTTGCACTTCTGGTTTTGACCTGCACACAGCACCTGAATGCTTCAGGTCAAATCGCTTTCAGCAAGACTTACGGCGGACCGTATGAGGAAGATGGAAGATGGATGGAACAACTTCCTGATTCCGGTTTCATACTGACTGGAAATACCGCCACCTACTCCAACTTCGCCAGCGACATCTGGTTGGTCAGAACCGACCTTTTCGGAAATCAACTTTGGTCGCGCTCCTACGATGGGAACTTGGCGTACGATTTCGCCAATTGTGTGAAGCCGACATCCGATGGTGGATTCATCATAGCGGGATTCACGTCGGATACCTCCGGAAGTTATGATGGGTATGTCATCCGGACAGATAACATGGGGAATGTGATCTGGCAGAAGAAAGTCGGAGGACCCGGTTTGCAGGAATTCGAAGCGATCATTCAGACTTCCGACGGCAACTTCACTGCAATAGGTATCGACTACGGACCTAATTCCGCTTACTATGATAACTACCTCGTGCGTTTCGACCAGACGGGCAACGTGCTCTGGACACAGACTTTCGGCGGGCCTTCCTATGAAATCGGAAACTCTTTGCAACAAACACCGGACGGCGGATATGTTGTAACGGGTGGCAGCTACAGTTATCAACCCGACTCCACGTACTTAGGCGATTACATCCTATACAAACTGGACACTGCCGGAAATACGGTGTGGAGAAAAACCTATGAATACGTCGACCTGCAAGAGGCGCATTACGTCCAGAATACGCCTGACGGCGGCTATATCCTCGTCGGCGATGCAGACGGAATGCCGAACACACTTGGACAAACCGACATACTGCTTATCAAAACAGACGGCAATGGAGATGTGGAATGGACAAAGCTACTGGGTGGAACCAAGAAGGATGGCGGAAAAACTGTTGAGGTGACTGCTGACGGGGGACTGCTGGTAGGTGGTATTTCAAGATCATTCGGTTTGAGTGAACCGAATTTCTACATGGCCAAGCTTGACCGCCAAAACAACCTGGAGTGGCAAACCTACAACTACGGGACGCCACAACACGATCACCTTTACAGGGCAAGAGAATGTTCCGACGGTGGATACGCGATGTTCGGCTACTTCAGAAACGCCTCGGGCGATAAGAACTTCGCGTTGGTGAAAGTCGGTCCGGACGGTGGAATTTCCAATGATGTAGGTATCGACCGCTTCCTATCTCCTTTCAACAAGGTCTGCAAGAACTTCGATGTAGCAATCACCGTGCAGCTGACCAACTTCGGGCAACGCAACTTGTATGATATCCCCGTTACCGTTGTCGTCGACGACAATGGATCGAGCCAAGTGTTACAGGACACCTTGCATGGCCTGTTAGCTCCATCTCAAAGTCGTATTCTGACGTTCAACCAGCACTACGATTTTCTTCATACGGGCGCATACGAACTGACAGCATTCATTCCTCACCTGTTCAGCGATGTATCCTATTCGAACGACTCGAGTTACTACTCCGTCCAAGTGAATGACATGCCGAAAAGTCCTACGAGCATTCCTTCCGTCCGTTGTTCGACAGGAGCCCTTGAATTGACCGCACAAGCTCAGGATGCTGCCGATTCCTTATTCTGGTTCGATGCTCCGACGGGAGGCTCGCTGGTGAATTGGGGAACTGCTTTCCAAACGGGAACGCT
>JBJTRB010000234.1:0-17284 GCA_046075925.1 Bacteroidota bacterium
CCAAGGTTATCAGTGCGCCCGACACGACTTAGTTCAGGTGCTTGCGAAGGGCGGCCGTCAAGCGCGGTACAATGTCAAAGGCGTCACCTACGATACCGTAGTCGGCTGCCTTGAAGAATGGAGCCTCAGGATCTTTGTTCACCACGACAATCACCTTTGAAGCACTTACTCCCGCCAAATGCTGGATTGCGCCGGAGATACCCACGGCGATATACAGGTTAGGACTTATGGCGATACCGGTCTGACCGACGTGCTCGGAGTGTGGACGCCATCCGGCGTCGGATACCGGCTTGCTGCAAGCGGTGGCGGCACCCAATACATCAGCAAGTTGTTCGATGATGCCCCAATTCTCAGGACCCTTCATTCCGCGACCGGCAGAAACCACCAACTCAGCCTCCGGAAGCGATACCTTATCAGTGGCACGCAAGGTCTCCTTGATGCTGACGCGTGTATCAGCGGAAGCAAGTTGCGGCTGAAATTGTTCGATGGATGCATCGGCTGCTGCCTCCTCCACCTTGTAGGAATTCGGAAGTACGCTGACGACTTTCACCTCCGAAAGCAATTCCACGTGGGAGTAGGCTTTTCCTGAGTAGGAATTCTTCTTGACGACGAAGCCATCGTCGGTAAGCGGGAGATCGATGACATTATCGCCGAGAGCCGCCTTGAGCTTTACAGCAACTCGCGGAGCCAAGGCTTTCCCGGAGAAACTTGCAGAAAGAATCACCACGTTCGCGCCTGCGTGTTTAGTTGCCTGCGCGATGGCAGCAGCATAGGGCTGAATATCCATCGCCATGAAGGGCTGACCTTTGACACTCAGGATGCGGGTGGCGCCATACTTTGACAGCTGCATGAGTTCGCTATCGGCAACCTCACCAATGGAAAGCGCACACAACGGAACACCCATACGAGCGGCAAGTGCTTTGCCGTAAGAGACGATCTCAAAAGCCGACTTTCTGAAACGACCTTGCTGGTTCTCGACGAATACAAGTACTGACATATCGGAAACGATGGATTGGATGAGTTAGAATCAGATTACCTTTTTTTCGTTACGCAAGATCTCGAAGAGGTTGGATGCGTCCTCTGCGGCGATCATGCGCACGGAACTGCGTGCAGCAGGTTTATCGAATGAACGGTGACGGGTCATGGTTGCAGACTCAACAGGTTCGATCACCTGCAAAGGTTTGGTTCTGGCAGACATGATTCCACGCATGTTGGGGATTTTCCATTCGGCCATGCCTTCGGAAGCCCCGATGACCAATGGAAGCGGCGAAGCGACTACTTCTTTTCCACCCTCGATTTCCCGCTCGATGGTCGCATTCGACCCATCCACTTTGAGGTCTTTCGCAAAAAGCACACACGGCATTTCCAGCATTTCGGCGACCATCGCCGGAACGGCTGAGCCATTGTGATCGGACGATTCCCTGCCGCACAAGATCAAATCGTACGGATTGGAGCGGACGAACGCAGCAATCTGAGATGCTACGAAATAACTGTCGTTCGGAACGGCATTGACACGTACGGCATCCGTAGCGCCGATGGCAAGAGCCTTACGTATGGTCGGCTCGGAGGACGAATCACCTACATTGAAAACCGTAACGGTTCCTCCGCCCGTTGTCAGGTCGACCGCTTTAGAGAGGGCGATCTCATCGTAAGGGTTGAGGATGTAGGTCACACCGGCGCTGACAAATTCTTTATTGTCCGGAGTGAAATTGATTTTGGCCGTGGTGTCAGGCACATTGGAAATGCACACGAGTATCTTCATGGCGGATCAGACTGCGTACCTTTGATGAGCGGTACTTTTTTTAAGTGCCGCGAAGATACGCAAAAAGCACCCCTTGTCAGCCATGTCCATATCAAGGATCGATCAACTGAAAGAATTCCTGAAAGAGGACCCGGAGGATCCTTTCCTCCATTTTGCGCTAGCGCTGGAACTTCTCAAAATGAACCAGTTAGAAGAGGCTCGTGACCTGCTGGAACTATTAAAAAACCGAAAACCGGATTATTTGCCCACCTACTACCGATTGGGCAAAACCTACGAAGAGCTGAAGCGAACCACAGCTGCTTTGGCTACCTACCAGGAAGGAATCCAGTTGGCCAAGACCAAAGGCGAACAACATACCTTATCCGAGCTGCAATCAGCCCATCAGAACCTGCTTTTCAGCGACGACTAATCATCGTAGAATTCCTACTTTTGCGGTCCAACAATTGACTTGTCATGCGTGAATTACAATTCCGGGAAGCCCTTCGTGAGGCAATGAGTGAAGAAATGCGGCACGACGACCGTGTTTTCCTGATGGGTGAAGAAGTGGCCCAATACAACGGTGCTTACAAGGTGAGTCAAGGTATGCTGGATGAGTTTGGCGCTCGTCGAGTGATCGATACTCCTATTGCCGAATTAGGATTTGCAGGGATCGCTGTCGGAGCAGCCATGAATGGCCTGCGGCCGATTGTCGAGTTCATGACTTTCAACTTCTCTTTGGTGGCCATCGATCAGGTAATCAACTCGGCAGCGAAGATGATGAGTATGAGTGGCGGACAGTTTCCTGTTCCGATGGTATTCCGTGGACCAACGGCCTCCGCGGGCCAGCTAAGCTCCCAGCACTCGCAAGCGTTTGAAAATTGGTATGCCAACTGTCCAGGCTTGAAGGTGCTGGTACCCAGTAATCCTGCGGATGCAAAAGGCCTATTGAAATCAGCCATCCGCGACAATGACCCGGTCATTTTCATGGAAAGTGAGCAGATGTATGGCGACAAAGGAATGGTGCCGGATGGTGAGTACCTTATCCCTATCGGATCAGCGGATATCAAACGTGCAGGCAGGGACGTGACCATCGTTTCTTTCGGAAAGATGATGAAGGTGGCCATGAAAGCCGCTGAAGGATTAGCGGCCGAGAGTATCGATGCGGAAGTCATCGACCTCAGAAGTGTCAGACCAATTGATTACGCAACCGTCATATCATCCGTAAAAAAGACCAACCGGCTGGTGATTGTAGAAGAATCTTGGCCCCTGGCATCCATCGCTTCTGAAATCGCTTTCATGGTTCAAAAAGAAGCATTCGACTACCTTGATGCGCCAGTGCGACGAGTGATGGGTGGCGATGTGCCGCTGCCTTATGCACCTACTCTTATCGACGCTTACCTACCTAATCCTCAGCGGGTGATCGATATGGTGAAGTCGGTCATGTACCAAGCAGCCAACCGGTAAAAACCATTCCCGATTCTTTGTTTTTGAATCATTATGGCAGTTTTTTCCTCTAAAAAGGGAATACCGCCGATAAAGCCTATCTTTGCGGCTTGAACAACAATATGCCTTCTTTCTCCGACCTGGGATTGGGCGACAACGTGTTGAAGGCCGTCGAAGCGCTGGGATTCCAGCAGCCCACTCCTGTACAACAGCTCGCTATCCCCTTACTTGTTTCTGAAAAGACGGACCTCTTGGCTTTAGCCCAGACAGGAACCGGTAAAACCGCCGCTTTCGGGCTTCCCCTGATTGACAGGCTTGATTTCAGATCCGAACTGCCCCTTGCATTGGTGCTTGCACCGACCCGCGAATTATGCGTGCAGATCACCAACGATCTTGTTCGCTTTTCAAAGTACGAACCGAACGCATCGATCGTGCCCGTTTATGGTGGTGCCAATATCTCCACGCAGATCAAATCCATCCGCAACGGCGCTCAGATCATTGTCGCCACGCCCGGCAGGTTGATCGACCTCATCGGCAGGAAAGCCATTCGTCTCGACAAAGTGAGCGTGGTGATTCTGGACGAAGCGGATGAAATGCTCAACATGGGCTTTCAAGAGGACATCGAGGAAATCCTTTCTCACACTCCTAAAGAAAAAAACACCTGGCTCTTTTCGGCCACCATGCCTTCGGAAATCCGACAGATCGCCGGAGAGTACATGAGCAATCCGAAAGAGCTGGTAGCAGGAAAGAAAAACGAAACCGCCGACAACCTGGAGCACCATTATTATGTGGTGCACGAGCGCGACCGTTATGCGGCTTTGAAGAGGTTGCTTGATGCCAGTCCCGGACTTTTCGCAGTCGTCTTCTGCCGGACCAAGATGGACACGCAGCGTACGGCTGAACAACTTATCCGTGACGGCTACAATGCGGATGCGCTGCATGGCGATCTCAGTCAGCAGCAGCGTGACAAGGTCATGGATCGTTATCGTCAGCGTTCGTTGCAGGTACTTGTCGCGACTGACGTTGCTGCACGAGGTATCGATGTCAGCGACATCACGCACGTCATCCATTACCAACTGCCTGACGAAATAGAAAACTACACCCACCGTAGCGGACGTACGGCTCGTGCGGGTAAATCAGGCCTTTCGCTTGCGCTGGTGAATATGCGTGAGATGGAAAAAGTGCGCCAGATCGAACGCAAGGCGAAATGCAAATTCCACCTCTCACGGATTCCGGATGCATTGGAAATCGGAGAGCAGCAATTACTCCACTTTGTCCACCGGATCAACTCCGTGGAGGTGAATGAAAAAGGTATTTCAAAATTCCTGGCACCGGTTTTCGAGGAGTTGGGCTCACTGAACAAGGAGGAACTGATCAAGCGGATCGTCAGCATGGAATTCAACCGATTCCTGGATTACTACCGCAACTCGGGAGATCTGAATGTGGACATCGCCCACCAAGGAAGAAACAGCAGCGACCGTTATCCTTCCCGCGGACCACGCATGTTCATCAGCGTGGGATCTGTCGATGGATTCGACAAAGGTGGCATGCTGGCTTACATTCTGGACGTTACCGGTTTGAATAAATCCAAAGTAGGTCGTATCGAAATCAAACCGGTGTATGCCTTCATCGAGCTCGAAGACGAGCCCTCGATCGCCGCTGCCTTGGAGGCCTTCCACGGCGAAAGCTATCGCGGCAGAAATGTCCGTGTCGATCGTGCTGACGGAGCTCCGAAAAAAGGTCCTTCGAAAGGCAAATCAGGAGGATATGAAGGAAGAAAAGGAGGCTTTTCGAAAAGCAAGGATTCCGGAGGTAATGAGGGAAGAAAAGGCGGCTACGCCAAAAGCAAGGATTCCGGAGGATACCAAGGCAAAAGTGGTGGTTATTACAAAGGAAAAGAAAGCAGCGGCGGCAGCAGGGATTTCAACAAGAAGGATAAAAAAGAGCGTCGTCGCTACTGAACACTTGGACCTGGTCCGTGTTATCTTAGCGCAGACCAATCAAGTTCCATAAAACCTAAAAGATGTCTAACATCAAATTCAACGGAAACAATTCCGCCTTCTACAACGAATTGCGCCAGCGCGTGAATCGTTATTTCGAGGAGAAAGGTCGCTCCGTACACGGTGGCCCCCGCGCCTTGATCAAGGCGGTGGTGCTGGTTGGCACTTTCCTCGTGCTTTATTTCCTCCTTGCCTTCGACCGACTTGCTCCGGTATGGCAATTGCCAGCCTGTATGCTCTTCGCATTGGTGACTGCTGGCATCGGATTTAACATCATGCACGATGGGGCACACGGAAGCTTGTCGTCGCATCCGCTGGTCAATCGGATTGCTGCCCTTTCCTTGAACATGCTCGGTGCAAGCTCCTTCATGTGGAACATCAAGCACAACATCATCCACCACACCTTTACCAACGTGGAGGACCATGATGATGATATCCTGAACCAGCCTTTTTTCAGGATGTCGCCGACTCAGCCGTTGAACAAGATGCATCGTTGGCAGCACCTTTACTGGCCTATCGGCTACGGATTGATGTATGCAGCTTGGATATTTTTCCTGGATGTCAGAAAATACCTCAACCGACAGATCGCATCACGTGCCGATATCCGTATTCCGATGTCCGTTCACATTGGATTCTGGGCAACGAAGATCCTATATGTGCTCTGCTTCGTTGTGATTCCCCTTCAATATTATTCAGTCGGTGAATTCCTGCTCGGTTATCTCACCTACACCTTCACCACCGGAATAGTGATCAGCGTGGTATTCCAATTGGCGCACACGGTGGAAGAAACCACCTTCGCCATAGCCGATCAGCAGTCGGGTACATTGGACAATGATTGGGCGCGTCATCAAGTGATGACCACTGCCAATTTCGCTACCAAGAACCCCGTAATCACATGGTTCGTAGGCGGACTCAATTTCCAGGTCGAACACCACCTGTTTCCCCGCATTTCCCACGTACATTATCCTGCATTGAGCACCATCGTACAGGAAACATGTGAGAAACACGGACTCAATTATCTCAATCAGCCCTCCTTTTTCGGCGCTGTCCAATCGCATATCCGTTTTCTCCAGCGACTCAGCACCTGATCCGGCAACCCGCCAATTCCGATATAGAAGCCCCGAAAGGGGCTTTTTTCGTGGACACCCCCTCATTTTAAACAGGTGTTTGCATTTTTTTACTACTTTTTCTTGCTTACCCCCCTATTCTTAGACTACTTTTGCCAAAAAACATAGTATTTTATTCAATCACCCCCTAAAATATGAGCAACATCCGATTCAGAGCACTGGAAACCGCCCACAACCGCAAAACGGTCAACGTTCATTGGCCTGAAGGAAAATCTTCCGACTACTTTGCGCAGAACGTCTTCAACCAGGAACAAATGCACAAGTTCCTGTCAAAGGATGCCTACCGTGCGGTGATGGACGCCATCCATCATGGCGGAGCAATCGACAGGAAGATCGCCGGTCAGATCGCGGCCGGTATGAAAGAATGGGCACATACTTTCGGGGCGACCCATTACACCCATTGGTTCCAGCCATTGACCGGTTTGACTGCTGAAAAGCACGATGCCTTTTTCGATATCAGTGACGGCAGTGCCTTGGAGCAGTTTTCGGGCAATGCACTGGTACAGCAGGAGCCTGACGCCTCCTCTTTCCCGAGTGGCGGTATCAGGAACACCTTCGAGGCAAGAGGCTATACTGCATGGGATCCCAGCTCGCCTGCTTTCATCATGGAGCGCTGCGGGGGTAAGACGCTTTGCATCCCGACCATCTTCGTTTCCTACACAGGAGAAACACTCGACAACAAGGCGCCGTTGCTGAAAGCACTGAGCGCGCTTGATAAAGCCGCTGTTGACGTATGTCAGTACTTCGACAAGGACGTGACGAAAGTATTCGCGACGCTTGGTGTCGAACAGGAATACTTCCTAGTGGACACTGCTCTGCTCAACACAAGACCTGATCTCCAGGTTACCGGCCGGACGCTGTTCGGGCATGCACCGGCAAAAGGACAACAGTTGGAAGACCATTATTTCGGTTCGATTCCTGATCGCGTATATGCCTACATGCTCGACTTCGAACAGGAAGCTTACAAACTCGGCATCCCGTTGAAGACGCGTCATAACGAAGTGGCTCCAAGTCAGTTCGAATGTGCTCCTGTTTTTGAAGAAATAAATCTGGCGGTCGACCATAACTGCCTGCTTATGGACGTCATGGAAAAAGTGGCACGTCGCCATGACTTCACGGTGCTCTTCCACGAAAAACCTTACTCGGGCATCAATGGAAGCGGTAAGCACAACAACTGGAGCCTTAGCACCAATACAGGAAAAAACCTGCTCTCGCCAGGTTCCACCCCGAAGAGCAATTTGATGTTCCTCACCTTTTTCATCAATACCATCCGCGCCGTTTACGAGCACGCCGACCTGTTGCGCGCCAGTATCGCTTCGGCCAGTAACGACCACCGTCTTGGCGCCAACGAGGCTCCTCCTGCGATTATGTCCATCTTCCTTGGAGCACAGCTTTCCAAAGTATTGGACGAGTTGGAGAAGAGTGTTTCCGAGAAAAAGATGACCCCCGATGAAAAGACCGAACTCAAATTGAACATCGGCAAGATTCCGGAGATTCTGCTCGACAATACCGACCGTAACCGCACCTCGCCTTTCGCTTTCACGGGTAACAAATTCGAATTCCGTGCAGTCGGCTCTTCCGCCAATTGCTCCAGTTCGATGACCGTGCTCAATGCTATCGTTTCCAACCAGCTTGCTGCATTCAAACAGGAAGTGGACGGATTGATGGAAAAAGGCACCAAGAAGGACGAAGCCATTCTGAAAGTCCTGCGCAGGTACATCGTAGAGTCGAAGAACATCCGGTTCGAAGGCAATGGCTACGGTGATGAGTGGGTGAAGGAAGCCAAGAAAAGAGGCTTGTCCAACATCCAGACCACACCCCTCGCCCTCGATGCGTTTGTGACCAAGAAATCGCTGAAGCTCTTCTCCGACATGAACATCTTCAGTCACCGCGAAGCGGAGGCGCGCCACGAGATCATGCTCGAGACGTACATCAAGAAGATCCAGATCGAGGCGCGTGTGATGGGCGATCTGGCCATCAACCATGTATTGCCTGCCGCAGTGAAATACCAGACCATACTTGCAGGTAACATCGGTTCACTCCAAGGCATCGGAATGAAAGGTGACATGTTCTCCACCCAGATGGAACAGCTGAAGGATATCTCAGCGCACATCAATGCGATCAAGAAAAACGTCGATGCGATGGTGGAAGCGCGCAAGCGTGCCAACAAGATCGAAGATGTCAGAGAGCGCGCCATTCAATACTGCGACAAGGTTCGGCCGTTCTTCGATGTCATCCGTGAACACGCGGACAAACTTGAAATGCTGGTCGACGACGAACTGTGGCCGATGGCGAAGTACCGTGAGCTGGTCAACGTCCGTTGATCGATCCGGTTCAACCAATCGATTTGATTGATTTACGTCGCCCCAAAAGGGCGGCGTTTCTTTTTCAAAATACCCCCCACCACGGCTAAAAAGTGGCTTTGGGAATCCATGAAATTTGTATTTTCTTTGCCCGTCAGGTCTAAAAACCGACCTCACTACACCTACCAATTCCATCCACCATGACCAGTCCTAATCGCTTGTTTTTCACTGCATTGATAACACTTTCAGCGTTGTTCGCAGCCGGACAGCGCGGTCCGACCTATCAGGCCGATCAGGCCTTCCTGAAAGGCGATTATTACGACGCAGCGGCACTTTATAAGAAAGCGTTTACCAAGGAGAAGAGTAAAGCCAAAAAAGCGGAGATCATTTTCAAGACGGCCGAATGTTATCGGATGACCAACGACTCCAAAAACCAGGAGGTATGGTATGCGAAAGCATTGAAGGCGAACGTGAAAGAACCTGAAGCGTTCGTCCGCTACGCAGATGCCTTGAAAGCCAACGGAAAATACCCTGAGGCCATCGTACAATATCAGAAGTTCAAGACAGCAGCCCCAACGGACGGCCGTGCCGACCTTGGCATTCGTTCATGCGAGCAGGCTCAGAAATGGCGCGACAAGCCCACGCGTGCGCGTGTGGACAACCTTGCCAGTCTGAACACCAAGTACAGTGATTTCGGTGCAGTGTATTCAAAGAAAGACCACCGCAGCATCATCTTCACCTCGTCGCGTGTCGAAGCCATGGGCAAAGTGAACGATGGCGGCACCGGCGAGAAATTCCAAGACCTGTTCGAAGCTACCGTAGACAAGAAAGGAAAATGGAGTGCTCCTCGTCCATTGTTGGAGCCAGTCAATTCAGATGCTAACGACGGCGCTGCGTTCTTGGATGCAAAAGGAAATGAGATGTATTTCACCCGCTGTGAAATCGAAAAAGGGAAATACGGCACATGTCAGATCTACTTCACCGTCCGAAAAGGCGACACGTGGGAAGAACCTAAGCTCATGCAATTGTCTGCAGACACTTTCACAATCGGCCAACCTTGCCTCTCCTCTGATGGCAACTCCCTCTACTTCGCTTCCGACATGACGGGTGGTCAAGGTGGAAAAGACATCTGGGTATCCACCTATGACAAGAACAAGAAAGAGTGGGGCAAACCCGTCAATCTGGGTGCTACCATCAATACTCCCGACGATGACATGTTCCCGTTCATCACTTCGGACAATATCCTTTACTTCTCCTCAAAAGGTCATTTGGGAATGGGTGGACTCGATATCTATCGTTCCAAAAAATCAGGCAGCAGCTGGAAAGAGCCGGAGAACCTGAAGTATCCAATGAACAGCTCCTCCGACGACTTCGCCTATGTGATCGACGAGAATCTCGGTGATAAAGGGTTCCTCTCCTCCAATCGTCCCACAGGCAAAGGTGGAGACGATATCTACTCATGGTATCTGCCGCCATTGGTGTTCACCATCTCAGGCAAAGTGATCGATGCGGACACCAAAGAGCCTATCAAAGGAGCTTCGATCGAGTTGTTCGGAAGCGATGGGACTTCCATTCCATTCAAGACCGACCAGACCGGTAATTATAAATTCGACCTCCGTCCCGAAACCAGCTACAAGGTTTCGGCGACCATGAAAACCTACCTGAACAAGTACCTGGAAGTTTCAACGGTCGGTCTGGAGCAATCAAAAGATTTCATCGGTGATTTCGACTTCGCGATGAAATCGACGCTACGTGCCATCGAATTGCCGGAAGTGTATTACGACCTGGCAAAGTGGGACCTGCGTCCGGAGTCGAAGAAGGCGCTTGACGGACTTATTCAGATCCTCAAGGAGAACCCTACGATCGTTATCGAGCTCGGCTCCCACACCGACTCTCGACCCATTCCGATGACCAACGATACCTTATCGCAGCGTCGTGCTGAATCGGTTGTCAATTACCTCATCAAAGCCGGTATAGCACCCGAGCGTTTGGTGGCTCGTGGATATGGATCGACCCAGCCACGTCAGTTGGATAAGGACCGTGGCAGTTTCAAAAAAGGCGATGTCTTGAATGATGCATTCATCAGTAATCTTTCAGACAAGAAGCTCAAAGAAGAAGCGCACCAGTTGAATCGACGTACCGAGTTCCGTGTACTCCGCACCAACTATGTCGATCCCAATGCGCCAGTAGTAGAAGAAACTCCTGAGCCTGTACCAGTCGTAACTCCGGAGGAGCCCACCAAGGTGGAAGTGAAAGAAGCTCCCAAAGCGGAAGAGAAAAAAGGGCCGGGCGAAATTTACGTCTGCAAGAAAAGTGACACCTACAATACCGTCGCCAAACAATACTCGTTGACCGTCAAGGATCTTAAAGCACTCAACGGCATCAAGACCGAACAGATGGAAGAAGGCATGGAACTGAAAGTGGATCCTGCCGGCGACTACGCGGAGTACGACAAGAAATTCTATATCGTCGTTAAAGGCGATGACGGATGGAAGGGCATCGCCAAGAAATTGAACATGAAAGATTCGGATCTGAAGAAACTGAATAAAGGCGTCGATGAAGATGCCTTGAAGCCGGGCAAGCGCATCCGGATCTCCAAATAGCGCCTAAAAAACTTTCAAGCGTTCCGTCTGTCAGAGGCGGAACGTTTTTCTTTTACAAGCATGCAACAATCCGATAAATACGCACAACGCGGCGTCTCTGCTACGAAGGAAGACGTGCATAAGGCCATCCATGCGTTGGACAAGGGATTATTTCCCCGTGCCTTTTGCAAGATCGTTCCGGATGTACTGGGCGGCAGCGAGCACCATTGCACGGTCATGCATGCTGATGGTGCAGGAACGAAATCGTCGCTGGCCTATGCTTATTGGAAGAAAACAGGTGAAATCGATGTGTGGAAAGGAATCGCGCAGGATGCCATCGTCATGAATACGGACGACCTGCTCTGTGTAGGAGCTACCGGCCCCATGCTGTTGTCGTCCACTATCGGCAGGAACAAGCGGCTAATCCCCGGAGAGGTTGTCAAAGCGATCATCGAGGGCACCGAGGAGGTGTGTGACATGCTGCGCAGCAACGGAATCGACATCCGATTGACCGGAGGAGAAACCGCTGATGTCGGAGATCTGGTCCGTACCGTGATTGTCGATTCGACCGTGATTTGCAGAATGGAACGCTCGAAGGTCATTGACAATAGCGGAATTCGTCCTGGCGATGTGATTGTCGCACTTTCCTCTTCCGGCCAAACCACCTATGAAAAAGTGTATAACGGCGGTATGGGAAGTAACGGACTCACTTCAGCGCGACACGACGTGTTTTCAAAAGCAATAGGAGAAGAGTTTCCCGAAACGTTCGACCCGGCGCTATCACCCGCTGTCACCTACAGCGGTTCACTTGGCCTCACCGACCCAATTGACGTCGGTAATGGACTGACGATTCCTGCCGGGAGGTTGGTACTTTCTCCTACGCGTACGTATGCTCCGGTGATCAAAGCCATTCTGGAACACCATCGTGCTGCAGTACATGGCATGGTCCATTGCAGTGGCGGCGGGCAGACCAAGGTGCTGCATTTCATAGACCGAATGCGCATCATCAAAGACAGACTGTTTCCGGTTCCACCGCTATTCGCTTTGATAAAAAAAGAAAGCGGCACATCCTGGCGCGAAATGTACCAGGTATTCAACATGGGACACCGCATGGAAATCTATTGCAGTGAGCAGGATGCCGAATGGATGATCGGGATAGCGAATTCATTCGGGATGGATGCCGGAATCGTCGGCCATTGCGAAGCATCCGATACGTCGGAAGTGTGGCTGACCACTCCGGATAGCGTAGAGAAGTATTGAGGAGAACGGATCATGCTACTTGACAAACTGGAAGCGATTCACAAACGGTTCATGGAAGTGGAGACTTCCCTGAGTTCACCCGATGCCATGTCGGACATGAAAAAGTTCGCACAACTGAACCGCGAGTACAAGGAATTGCAACCCATCGTGGAGAAATACTTCGAGTACCGGAATGTGCAGAGCAACCTTGATCATGCCAAGGAAGTGGTACAACACGAGAAGGACGAAGAGTTCAGGGAGATTGCCAAGACCGAACTGGCTGAACTGGAAAAACTGAATGGCGAGCTGGAGGAGATCATCAAAGTGCTGTTGATTCCTGCAGACCCGGAAGATGCCAAGAATGCCATCATGGAAATACGTGGAGGTACAGGCGGAGACGAGGCCAGTATTTTTGCCGGCGATCTGTACCGCATGTATATCCGTTTTTGCGAACGCAAAGGCTGGAAGATCGAAGTGGTCGATTTCACCGAAGGCACTGCGGGTGGTTACAAGGAGATTATTTTCAATGTCCATGGCGAGAATGCCTATGGAACGCTTAAGTATGAGAGCGGTGTGCACCGCGTACAGCGCGTTCCTGCTACCGAAACACAGGGCAGGATACATACGTCCGCAGCTACGGTGGTCGTATTACCGGAGGCCGATGAATTCGATGTCGATCTGAAAGCCAACGATATCCGAAAAGACCTGTTCTGCTCCTCCGGTCCTGGTGGTCAATCCGTGAATACCACCTACTCTGCCGTCCGACTCACCCACATTCCTACAGGGGTAGTAGCCCAATGCCAGGACGAAAAATCACAGATCAAGAACTACGAAAAAGCGCTGTCGGTGCTTCGTTCCCGCATCTATGAGATGGAGCTCAACAAAAGGATGGCTGAGCAAGCGAAAAAGCGTAAGACAATGGTGTCTACAGGAGATCGATCGGCTAAAATCAGAACCTACAATTACCCCCAGAGCCGAATCACGGATCATCGTATCGGGTTAACCCTTTATAATTTGCAGCAATTCGTGGATGGGGATATCCACGAGATGCTGGATGCCCTTCAAGTGGCAGAAAATGCAGAAAGACTGAAAGAAGGAGGGCAATAATACCTACTTTTGTAGTGGTGTACACTTATTATTGTTTTAAAGCGCGTCGCCATGAGAATTGCCGTTATGACTTTACCAGATTGGTCTTTTTACCTGAATAAAGGTGTTTCTTACCCGGAATTCCGGATGCAATTCGAGAAAAATACTGCTGCCGTCAAGGCGGGAGAAGTGGTGGACGTGCTCCATTCGGAGACATTACCCTTGAATTGGCAACGTACCACGAGAGTGGAGAAAACCTTTCATTTGAACGACCGACTGAGGGACCTTTTGGAGAGGTTGGATCATAAAATAACCTGGCTGGTCATTACTGAGGCATGGTGCGGGGATTCTGCGCAAACTCTACCCGCTATCAGCCACATCGCTGATGCCGCTCACGGTATGATTGATTTCAAAATCATCTTGCGGGATCAGCACCTGGAACTGATGGACGCCTTTCTTACCAATGGATCACGCGGCATACCCAAACTGATACAATTGGACACGGAAGGAAGGGTAACCGGCACATGGGGCCCGAGGCCACAAGAGGCACAGAACGTAGTTACGGCGGCAAAAGCCGATTCCAACCTTGCAGCGAACTATAAGGAGGAACTTCACAAATGGTATGCGCACGACCATAGTCGGGCATTACAAGAAGAGATCCTTCAGTTGCTCTCGGGCAATGCGTGAAATCGAACTTCCGGATTAGCTATCTTGTGTCATGGACCGAAGGAATTTCATTGGCAGTTCCTTCGGCGCACTCAGCTTGATCTCACTCAGTAGCTTTCGTAGTTTCAGCGACCATCTTCCTGCATCCGACAAGATGCCGGTTTTGTTCGTAGGGCATGGCAACCCGATGAATGCCATTGAAGACAACGACTTCAGTCGCGCTTGGAAGAAGGTGGCCAAAGATCTTCCCAGACCCAATGCGATCCTTTGCATCTCCGCTCATTGGCTTACCCGTGGCACGTATGTCACTGCTATGAAACAGCCGCGAACCATCCACGACTTCGGTGGCTTCCCTCCTGCTCTTTTTGAAAAACAATACCCCGCACCAGGTGCTCCTTCATATGCCGAAGAAACAGTGAAACTGGTGACTGGCACGCATGTCGGATTGGACCATGAGTGGGGACTTGACCATGGCACCTGGTCTGTATTAGCACAGATGTTTCCTGAGGCCGAACTGCCGGTTTACCAGCTCTCCATCGATGCAGCACGTCCTCCACGTTGGCATTATGAATTGGCTCAAGAGCTATCAGCGCTCAGAAGAAAAGGCGTGCTGATCATTGGCAGTGGTAACATCGTTCACAACCTGGGCATGGTGGATTGGAACGGCGGGGCTTATCCATGGGCACTGGAATTCGACGCTAAAGCAAAACAACTGATTGATCAGCACGATCACGATTCATTGATCGACTATGATCGATTGGGTTCTGCTGCGCGACTATCGATTCCCACCAACGATCATTACCTGCCCTTGCTGTATTCTATCGCTCTGCAGGGCAAGAACGAGCACCACGAGTATTTCGCCGAGCAGACGGTCATGGGATCCGTCTCCATGCGCAGTATCCGTATCGGTTGATACTTCGGCGCTGAAAGCGTAATTTCACGGCATGTTGACCGAGAAGAAAAAGACCACTGGCAAGCTGGACAAGGAGATCCTGCGCAGGGCGTGGGACCTGATGTGCAAGGCCCGCGCCATGTCCGACCTTTTCGAGGAACGGTCAGCGATCACACAAAAATATGTTCACGCCACTTCACGCGGGCATGAAGCGCTACAACTGGCGCTCGGTCTGCAACTGAAGCGACAAGATTTTCTCTCTGCCTACTACCGGGACGACTCCATCCTGCTCGGCATCGGCATGCAGCCCTACGAACTGATGCTTCAGTTGCTGGCAAAAAGAGATGACCCATTTTCCGGCGGGCGTACCTATTACTGCCATCCCAGCCTTCGTCGCGACGATATGCCCAAGATTCCACATCAGTCGTCGGCTACCGGCATGCAAGCCATTCCGACCACGGGTATTGCCATGGGAATCCATTACCGCGAGAACATCGGCTTGGACAAACCTCAAAAAGGTGAAGAACCCATCGTGGTATGTTCCATGGGCGATGGATCCGTAACAGAAGGAGAAGTCGCAGAAGCCTTTCAGATGGCCGTGCTGAAGCAGATGCCCATCCTCTATTTCATCCAAGACAATGAGTGGGATATTTCTGCGAATGCAAAAGAAATCAGAGCCATGGATGCCGATGAATACGCCAAGGGATTCAAAGGCTTGGAAGTACGCAAGGTGGACGGAACTGATTTCTTCGCTTGCTACAAAGTGCTGCAGGAAATCATCGAAACCATACGCAAGGAGAGACGACCATTCCTGTTGCATGCCAAAGTACCGTTGCTCGGGCATCACACCTCGGGTGTAAGAAGAGAATGGTATCGTGACGACTTGGAAGAGCATCAATCACGCGACCCGTATCCTGTTTTCCGTAAACAATTGGAGGATTCCGGCTTCAGCGCTGCCGAACTTGATCGCGTTCGTGATGAAGCACTTGAACTTGTCAAGAGCGATTTCGAACGGGCACTAAAGGCAGAAGATCCGCGTCCGGAAGATCTGTTCACACACGACTTCGCACCTACTCCTGTCACGGAGGAAAAAGGGCAGCGCTCACCTGCCGGCCAGGAAAAAACCGTCATGGTGGATTGCGCGCTGTTCGCCGTACAGGAATTGATGACGAAACACAAAGAATGCCTGTTGTACGGACAGGATGTAGGTGGAAGGCTCGGAGGTGTTTTCCGTGAAGCAGCTACGCTTGCCGAGAAGTTCGGCGCACACCGAGTGTTCAACACCCCTATTCAAGAAGCATTCATCATCGGAAGTACAGTCGGCATGAGCGCTACCGGACTGAAGCCGATCGTTGAAGTGCAATTCGCCGATTACATCTGGCCGGGACTCAATCAACTTTTCACCGAAGTCAGCCGTTCCTGCTACCTCACCAATGGCAAGTGGCCGGTCTCCTGTATCATCCGTGTACCCATCGGAGCGTATGGAAGTGGCGGACCCTATCACTCCTCCAGTGTGGAAAGCGTATTGACGAACATACGAGGAATAAAAATCGCTTACCCTTCCACGGGCGCTGATTTGAAAGGCCTGATCAAATCGGCCTATTACGACCCTAATCCGGTAGTCATTCTCGAACACAAAGGACTTTACTGGTCCAAGATCAAAGGGACAGAAGAAGCCAAGACGGTCGAACCGGACGAAGAGTACATCATTCCTTTCGGAAAAGCGCGCACTGTACTTTCGGCTGAGCCAGGCAAGATTACAACGCTATCGATCATCACCTATGGCATGGGAGTGTATTGGGCGACCAATGCAGCGAAAAAATTCCCTGGCCGTGTTGAGATCCTCGACCTCCGTACGCTTAATCCGCTCGATGAAGAGGCGATCATTTCCAGTGCCAGGAAACATGGACGTTGTCTGGTTGTGACCGAAGAACCGACAGGCAACTCGTTCGCACAAGCCTTGGCCGGACTCATATCCGATAAGTGTTTTGAAAAACTGGATGCTCCTGTCCGAATCATCGGATCGGAGAATCTGCCAGCCGTGCCACTTAACTCCACCTTGGAAGCAGCGATGATTCCGAACACCGAAAAAGTCGCGAAGGCAATGGAACAGGTGCTTTCTTACTGATTGAAAATATCAACTCAATAGGTTCAACCCCACTCCTAACCCTGAGTCTTTTTTACTTTTTACTTTTTACTTTTTAC